>JAGQOS010000355.1 GCA_020427265.1 Planctomycetales bacterium | reverse complement strand
ATCGAGACGCAGGCCGGCTTCTTGCTCGACAGCCCCGTGACAGGTCGCGCACTTCGCCAGCAGCAACGGCTTGATGTCGCGCTGGTATTCGACCGCCTCCTCGGCGTGGCAAGCTACCACGCACAACAACCACGCAACGACCGGCGCCAAGGCGCGAGGCAGCCGGGCCTGCGGCCGTTCACGAGTTGTCGAATTTAAATCCATCGCAGGCATCACACGAAAAAGAAGACCCGCTCCGCGGTTTTGCGCAATAGCCAGTCGCGGTCGCTCTCCGAGATAAAGTCAAGCCGGTCGCGAATCAACGCAATCGACGCCGCGTAGTTGTTCTTGCCCTGAAGCTGATACGGCGAATCGCTGGCCCACATCAGGCGCTCGACGCCAAACGCGTCGAGCAAACGCCGGATCATCGGCACGAGATCCAGATAGGGTGGTTCCTTGCGCCCCAACGCATAGAAGGCCGATAGCTTCACGGTCACCCGCTTGTGGCGCGCCAGGCGACAAAGCTCGTCGATTTGCGATCCCTCGATCGCCCCCGACATGCCGATACGGGCGAAATGATCGATCACGACCGGCGTTTCCGGATGTTTCTGGCACATGGCGTCGAGCGGAGCGATAAACTCGGGGTTGATCAACCCGCAAATGTTTTGGCCTGTGTCGGCCGCGGTGCGCCACATTTCGCCCATGTTTCCGCCGAGCCAATCCCTGTCGCGCTCGCTCGACCGAATGCGGAATCCGGTCACGCGGTCGTCGAGCATGCGGCGCATCTGCTGGCCCGGCGACTGCGAATAATGATCGACCATGGCCACGACACGAAACGCTTTGGGGAAAGCGCGCGCGGCATGGATCACATACGAATTATCCCAGCCATGGTAGGGTCCGTGCTGAATCAACACGACGCGGCCCACGCCGTTCGCGCGGGCCACTTCGACCAGTTCTTCCGTTGTGAAACTTGGCGGCGAAAGGTCGTCGAGCGTTTGCCCTTTAGCTAGCGGAAATTTTTCTATATCGCGTGTCCAGATGTGACTGTGCGCATCGATCCAAGGATGTTCCGCCACCGTGTTGGCCTCGCCGTGACCTGGCCATAGCAACGCTCCGGCGCCCGCCGCTACGGTTGTGGCGAGCATTTGGCGGCGGTCGATGCATGTGGACTCGTGATTCTGCTGCATGGGATGCCGTGCTCTCTCGGTGTCGTTCAACTGAAAATCTCCTGGACCACCTGGCCGCGTATGTCGGTCAGGCGGAAGTCGCGCCCGCTGTAGCGAAACGTAAGCCGCTCGTGGTCTAACCCGAGCGCGTAGAGCAGCGTGGCGTGCAAGTCGTGAATATGCACTTTGTCTTCGGCGGCGTAGAAACCGTAGTCATCGGTCTTGCCGTAATGGAAACCGCCGCGCACGCCGCCGCCGGCCATCCACACGGTGAACCCGTATGGATTATGGTCGCGGCCGTTCTTGCCTTGGGCCGTCGGTGTGCGGCCGAATTCGCCCGACCACATGACCAGCGTGTCGTCGAGCAAGCCGCGCGCTTTCAAATCGGCCAAAAGTCCGGCGATGGGCTTGTCGACTTCGCGCGCGTTCTTCTCGTGCCCTTCCTTCAAGTTGCTATGTTGATCCCACTGCACGTTGGTATCGCTGTGCGTGGCTTGAATGAAACGCACGCCTCGCTCGGCGAAGCGGCGGGCCAACAGGCACTGACGCCCGAAATCGTCGGTCGGCTGCTCGCCAATGCCGTAAAGCCGCAAAGTTTCGGGCGACTCGGCCGACAGGTCCTGCACCTGCGGCATGGCCGACTGCATGCGAAACGCCAGTTCAAACGATTCGAGCCGCGCCTCCAGTTCACCGCGATTGGCCGCGTCGCGCGCGTAGTCGCGATTCATCGCGGCGAGCAAATCGAGCTGCGACCGCTGAGCGCCGGGGGAAAGGCGGCCGTTGCCGGTGAACTTCATCTGGGCCGCCGTGGCGGGCTGGCTCGCCACGCCCAGCGGTGTGCCTTGGCAGTCGGCCGGCAGGAACGCGTTGCCCCAATTCTTCACGCCACCGTGGGCGAGTGTGGGGCAAATCGTCACGAAGGCAGGCAAGTTGGCGTTTTCCGTTCCCAAGCCATAGGTTACCCAAGCGCCCATGCTGGGGCGCACGAACGTGTCGCTCCCGGTATGCAGCTTCAACAGCGCGCCGCCGTGCGCCGCATTCGTGCCGTGGACCGAATGCAAAAAGCACATGTCGTCGACGTGCCGGGCGACGTGAGGAAACAGCTCGCTCACGCGCGTGCCACTCTTGCCGTAATTGGCAAACTTCCACGGCGAACCGAGCAGATTGCCCGTGGGCGCGAACTGCACGCGCGGCTTGTCGAACGGTAGCGGTTTGCCGTCGTCGCGCGTGAGCAGCGGTTTTTCGTCGAACGTATCGATGCTCGAAGGGCCACCCTTCATGAACAGAAAAATCACCCGCCGCGATCTAGGCGCAAAGTGCGGCAAAGCCCCGCCGGCCGCGTCGCCTTCTGCGGCCAACAGCGACGAAGCCGCCAACGCCCCAAACCCCAGCGCGCTGCCGCGCAGCATCGTGCGGCGCGTGATCGAGTTGACGAGGCGAGGAGGCGACATCCGGGCGGTACTTTCCGTTCAAGCGAGAGGGGAATAGGGAGTTCCTAACGGACATAGAAGAATTCGTTCGATACCAACACGGCCTGGCACAGCATGCGCCACGCCGCATCGTCGGTCGCTTGGTCTTCGGTACTCGCGGACTCTGCGTGAAAACGTTGCAGGTATTCGAGCGCCTGGGCAGCTTCGGCCTCGGACACTTCGCGCCCCAGCGCAATTTGATACAGCGTTTCGACCTGGGCCCGCTGGTCCGTCGCGTTCTCGCTGCGCAGGCGCGCCGCCAGATGCGAGGCGACGTCCTGCACGAAATCGCTGTTCATCAAGTAGAGCGCCTGCGACGCGACCGTGCTCGTGTTCCGATTGCCGTTGGGCACGCTGGCGTCGGCATAGTCGAACAGCGAAAAACTATCGTGCAAATGGTTACGAATGACCGGCAGGTAGACGCTTCGCCGCGGCGCGACGTAGGTGGTATCGTCCTTCGACGTGTGGTCGAAGACATGCTTCCGGTTTTCCGTCCCGAGCATCGAGCCGCCCATGGTCATGTCGAGCTGTCCGGCGACAGCCAGCATCGCATCGCGAACTTCTTCGGCTTCTAAACGCCGCGCGGGAAAGCGGCTTAGCAGCCGGTTTTCCGGATCGCGTTCGAGCACCGCGCGGTCAGCGGCGCTCGCCATACGATAGGTGGCGGAAAGCATGATCCGGCGGTGTAGCTTTTTGAGCGACCAGCCGCTATCGATGAAATCGGCGGCCAGCCAGTCGAGCAATTCCGGGTGTGTCGGCTCGCTGCCGAGTTGGCCGAAATTGTCGGCGGTTTCGACCAAACCTCGACCAAAATGCCAACGCCAAACGCGATTCACGACGACGCGTACGGTAAGCGGATTCTGGGGATCGGTCAGCCAACGCGCCAATTCGAGCCGGCCACTCGACTGCGCGCCGATCGCCGGTTTGCCGGCCGCGAACGTGGCGCCGATCGACCGGGGCACTCCGCGCGGCACGAGATCGCCAAGCGTGAGATGGCTGCCGCGGATGTGCAAGGCGGCGTTCTGCGCTTCGCCGTCGTGCACGCCCATCGCCGCGGGCGGTTGTGGGGCCTGCTTTTCGATCTCCGCGATCGACGCGCGCTGCTTCGCCAACTCGTCGCGCGTGGCTTGCGGAAACGACTCTTCGGGCTTCTCGGGCAAGGCGGCGCCCTGGCCCAATTCGGCCTGCAAGGCCGCGGTTGCGTCGGCCAGCAGCGTGTCGAGTTTTTGCTTTTCGCAGGCGAGCCGTGCATCGAATTCGGTCTTCATCCGGTCGAATTCCGGATCGTGGAGCTGGTTCTCATTCCACTTGGCGATCTTCGTGAACGACTCCATCGTGATCGTGCTTTGAAAAATGCCGGCCAGGGCGTAATAATCGCGCGACGTGATCGGATCGAACTTGTGATCATGGCAGCGCGCACAGCCCAGCGTGAGTCCGAGCACCGCTTTGCCGATCGTGTCGATCTGTTCGTCGATGATGTCCATTTCCATCTTCGTCTCGTCGACTTCGGCCAACACCTTGGGACCGAGCGTAAGAAAACCGGTTGCCACGAGATGAGCGTTGCGCTGCTGGGGATCGCTGGCCGGCAGTAAATCGCCCGCGATTTGCTGTTGCAAGAACTGGTCGTAGGGCAGGTCGTCGTTCAGCGCCGCGATGACCCAATCGCGATAACGCCAGGCGTTGCCGTGGGCGACATTTTCGTCCAGGCCGTTCGAGTCGGCATAGCGGGCCACGTCGAGCCAATGCCGCCCCCAACGCTCGCCGTATTGCGGCGATTCGAGCAGCCGGTCGACCACGTGCAAATACGCTTCGGGAGAATGATCGGCAAGAAAAACGGCCACGTCGTCGGGCGTGGGTGGAAGTCCCGTCAGATCGAACGTCGCGCGACGAATCCAATCGCGCCGCTCAGCTTCCGCCGCCGGCGAAAGCCCCGCCGACTCCAGCCGCGCGAGAACATATTCGTCGACCGGGGTTTGCACCCAAGTGCTGTTGGCAACGCGGGGTCGCGCCGGCCGCTGCAATGGTTGAAACGCCCAATGGTCGCCGGCCGACTCCTGCGCTGCGCCGGCGCTTGGTTGGGGCGCCGCGGTCGCTTCGGGATGCGGCGCGCCGATTTCGACCCACCGTGTGAGGTCGGCAATTTGCTCGTCGGACAGTTTCCCATCGGGCGGCATTTGCAGGTCGGCATCGACATAGCGAACTGCTGTGATCAGCAGGCTCGAGGCCGGCTTGCCGGGGGCGATGACATGCCGATCGGAGGAGGGCGTAAGCAGATCGCGCAGTTGATCGAGCCGCAGCTCGCCTTCCTGTTCCTGTTCGCCGTGGCACTTGTAGCAATGCTCCGCCAAGAGCGGGCGAATCTTGCGCTCGAAGAATTCGGTCCCGGCGGCCTCATCGCCGCTCGCTGCGCGAGCAAACCACGGCAATGCAAGCAGCAGCACGGCGGTCAGCAGGCGGGGCGCACAGGGCATGGCGTGTCGCTAGGCGAGAGGAAAGGGTGGGAACGCTCGTCGCTTGCTACAAGTTTACCCGATTGGGCTGGCCGATAACAAGCGAAATCCACGCCGTCAGGGGGGAAGTCTAGGTCGAGTCGAACTTAACTAGTCCGCTACACAACGACGCTTCTTCGAGTACATGGCGACGAAATGACTAGAGCGCATTTCATAACTTAGCCGGAACGCGCTAGCGTCCGTTTTCTCACGAGACCCGTGGGCTAGCGCCCTACGGCTGACGAGTTTCGAAATGCGCTCTAGGCAGAATGGCATTAACATTTTCGTAAGTTACTTGGCTGCCAGTTCTTGTTGAAGCTGTCGTCGTGGTTTGGTCATGAGTT
>JAGQOS010000354.1 GCA_020427265.1 Planctomycetales bacterium | reverse complement strand
GGATGAGCTGGAGTTGTAACGCGCAGCCGGAGCCGGTTGATCGAACGGGAAGGTTTACTCCGGCTTTTCTTCGCGCCACAACCACCGTAGCGAATCGGGTAGAATCGCGCCGCCGTGGATGCCGTTGTGGCCGCCTTCGCCGTAGACGAATTGGTAGTCGTAGTCGGCGAACTTCAGCGCGGCGGCCATTTGCTGATTCGCCAGCGGCCAGTTGCCGTGTTCGTTGTCCAAATCGCCCGAGCCGTCTTGCAAGAACACGCGGATCGGCTTCTTCTCGGTCTTGCGGATCAAGGCCGGGTACACATGACCGCCGCGAATGTTCGTAAAACTGCCGACGTGGCTGAGCACTTTGCGAAACGCATCGGGCCGCTCCCAGGCGACCGTCCAGGCGCAGATGCCGCCGCTGCTGATGCCGCAGATCGCTCGCTGGTTCGGATCGTCGGTCAGGTTGTATTGCTTGCCAACTTCGGGCAGCATCTCTTCGAGCAGGAAGCGAGCGTATTGGTCGGAGAGCGAATCGTATTCGAAGCTGCGGTTTTCGGGCCGCGGTTGCCAACCCGGCTTTTCGGGCAAGGCGTCCTTCTTATGACCCGGCGAAATGAAGATGCCGATGATCACCGGAAGCTCGCCGGCGTGGATCAGGTTGTCGAAAACGACCGGAGCGCGAAACTGGCCCTCTTCGCCGACATAGGCGTGGCCGTCTTGAAAGACCATGACGGCGGCCGGCTTGGCTGCGTCGTATTGCGCCGGCACATAGACCCAGTAACGGCGGATCGTTTCGGGAAAGACCTGGCTGCGCCATTCATGCTCGGTTACCTTGCCGCGCGGCACATCGTCGCGGCGTTGTGAATCGGGGCCGAGTTGATAAATCTCGTCGCCGGCAGTTGCATTCATATTCATTCCTAGAACCAGCAAGAGCGAAACAAGACAACGCATGGTGTCGATCTCCGGTGTAAAACTCAAGATTCGTCGTCTACCTGGGCCAGCATCAGGGCGAGCCTGCCGATGAGCCGAGCATAGATGAAGAGATAGGCAGCGGCAATTGGCCCCATCAGCAGCGCGCCAAGGAACGTGTTGATCGCAAAAGCGATCCACAGCGTCACGCCGGCGCAAAGCGACATGCCGAACTGCATCAAATAGAAGAACTGCCAGGCCAGCCGGTGGGTTTTGAACGTGCGGAGCACGTCGGCCGAAAACGGTTGCGCGACCGAGGCGTTGGCGAGCGTCGAAAGTTGCCAAACGGGATAGAGTACGAAGATCATCGCCGCGCAGAGCACCCACGGCTGAATGGGAATGACATACGACAGCAAGCCGCCCAGGATGCCGCCGGCCACGGCCGGGCTGAGCGTCCAGGGCAGCGTCCAGAACCATTCGCGCCAGTCGCCTTCGGGCCAGCCTTCGATTTTGTCGTTGCCGGCCGACGTCCCTTCGAGAATGGCCAGATAACAGGCCGACGTATACGAAGCCGCCGCGCCGCAGAGCACGCCGGTCGGCAGCGCCACCACGCGGCCGAGCACGAACATGATATTCAAGAAATAAACGCACATCGCCAGCGCGAGCATCGCCAGGCTGAGCACCAGGGCGACAATCAACAGATACCCGAGCGCGGGAAATTGCCAGGGGAAGTTAAACACGCCCTCGGTCATCGGTTTTTCGGGCGGCTCGGGTGGTTCGTTCAGCTCGTCTTGGCGCATCCGCTCGGCGGCCATGCGCATGTAATGGTCGCTCTGGGCCGCATGGGGATCGAACGGCGCGGCAGTGCTGTGGGCCGTGGGAGCTTCCAACTCGAGCTCGTACTCGTCGTCATCGCCGGCCGTTTCGCCTGCCAAAGGAATCGGCGCGGGTGGCGGTTCGCTCGCGGGCGCGGCGGGTGGCGACGGCTCATCGATGAGCAGTTCGTATTCGTCGTCGTCGTCGGCTGCGGCCGACGGATCATGCTCACGGTCGTCTGACATCGTGTCTCGAAAAGTACCGAAGGAAAGCTCTATTCGTTCCCCGGAGTCGACCCGACTAGTTCGCGGTCGCGCTCCAAGGGATTGTGTGGTGCATCGTAAGCGCCGAAGTCGCTGAAGAAGTGGCGCTTCACCAGGCGATAAATCCAGTTCTGCTCGGGAACTTCGTTCGCTGGGTTGTATTGCGAAGGTCGCGGCGTCATGGCCAGTAGTTCGGCCCGGGCGGTTTGGCGCACCGTGGTATCGCGCGCGCCGTGGATCTCGACAAGCTGATGCAGCAGGTCGGGGCGTTCGAGCACGATGCAGCCGCGCGTGGTCGACGCGGCGAGCTGGCGGAAGTCGCTCAAGAACTCCGATTGATTGAACGTGTCGGCCAGCGGCCGCTCGTCGTGGATCGATTCTTTAGCGAACTGCACGATCGGGCACGGTTCAATGTCGCCCCAGGGGCTGATGTGGTGCGTGAAGCCCGTGGCGGCCGGGCACAGCGCTTTGCCGCCGCCGTCGTAATAGGCGTCGACCACGCCGATCGGCTTCGTAGCCCGCGTGCGCACCACGAATTTGCGAATGCGCAATTGCTGTTCGGGTGTGAGCGCCAATTCGGGGCTGGCGTCGGGACCCATCGGGCGATACGTGTGATACCACAAATACATAGCGCCCATCTCGATCAGGCGATCCACCCAGGCGTCGCAGACCAGGTCATCGATGTTCGTTCGGCACACGCTCGTGCACACGCCGGTGAGCAGCTTGTTGCGGATCGAAGCTTCGATGCCGGCAAGTGTTTTATTCAGCACGCCGTCGCGACCTCGGCGCTCGTCGCTAACGATCTCCGAACCCTCGACGCTGATCAACGGCGTTACATTGCCCGCCTTGCGCAACCGCCGGGCTACTTCGTCGGTAATGAAGTGGCCGTTCGTGAACACTTGGAAGTAGCAATCGCGATGCGCCTCGAAGATATCGAGCAGTTGCGGGTGCATGAACGGTTCGCCGCCGACAATGCCGAAAAAGTAATTGCCAGCCTGGTTCGCCTGGCGGATGAGCCGGCTCATGGCCTCGGGATCGATCGTTTGCTGTTTCGCGGCCACGTCGACCCAGCAACCCTGACAGCGCAGGTTGCAGCTATTGATGACCGACACGTATAGAAACGGGGGGAAAAACTCGCCGCGTTTCAGCCGCGCCTTGTGCTTCTGCACGGCGCGCATCCCCTTGAAACCGAAATTCCAGGCCAGTTTCCATACCAACCGCTTGTCGGTTTCCAGCAGCACGCGCTTGGCCATGCGAAGGTACATTGAATATCCTTGTGCCGATGCGACAGCAGCCGCAAATTCTTTCCTGGATTCCAGCCGATTAACGGTTGAAACCCGACGTTCATATTATTCTGGATTCAGTTTCCACGACTGTGCGAGCGCGGTGAGTGCTACGACATGTTGCGGCCAATCATGCAGTGTTGCCGGACCAAAATCGGCGCCGTTGGGCCAAACCAGAGTCTGCACTTCGGGGTCGATCTGAACCTGGCGGAAAACGGTTTCGTCGCGCAAGGGGCCGAACAACTCACCTTCGAGCACCGAGGAGAAGTTGATCACCTGCTGCGTGGCGTCGTCAAACGTTACTTGCAACGTAAACGGCGCCACGATCGTGAATTCTCGAACGCGATGGATAGGGTGAACGGACATCGGCGCTCGTGTGTTCAAAAACTGCGACATGGGCCAGTATAAAACGTCGCCAACCCGTTCGTCACGTGGCGGCGGGTGAATTCCGGAAAAACTCGGTATGAATTGCCTAAATTCGCCCGTTTTGCAGCACCTCGACACTTCGGGCCTACGAACTTAAAATAGAGGATTGCCTGTGTACGGTACAGCGAAGAGGAAGCGAAGCAGTGGCTTGCTCGTACCGGACCCTTTATGTCACCCCGGCAGACGCATCGAAAATGTTCGATCGCAGCCGCCTCGAAGCGGCTTATTCCAAAGCGCGCGAAGACTTGCTCTCGCAGCGCAATCGCGCCGGCCACTGGGTCGGGCGGCTTTGCAGTTCTCCCTTGTCCACCGCAACGGCGCTCAGTGCGCTGGTGCTGGCCGAGCAGCATTGCCGCCGCGCGAACAAGAAGTACGTTCCCGAGAACGCCTATCAGGGCGACCTCAGCGAGCAGATTGTACAGAGCCTCAACTGGCTGGCCGACCAGCAGAACGAAGACGGCGGCTGGGGCGATACCGACCGCAGCCTTTCGAACATCGCCACGACCATGCTCGTGCACGCCACGTTTAGCCTGACCGGCGTGCCCGCGCGACGCGGCAATCTATTGGAACGAGCCGAAGCTTACATCAAAAAACAAGGCGGCATTCGCGGCCTGCGGCGCCGCTACGGCCGCGACAAAACCTTTGCCGTGCCGATTCTGACCAACTGCGCGCTGGCCGAAACCGTGCACTGGCGCCAGGTCTCGCAATTGCCGTTCGAGCTAGCCTGTTTGCCGCAGTCCTGGTATCGCTTGCTGCGTTTGCCAGTGGTTAGCTACGCCATTCCCGCCTTGGTCGCCATCGGACAGTCGGTGTTTTATCATCGCCGTTCGCTCAACCCGATTACGTGGTTCATTCGCAAACGGGCCTGCGAACCCAGCCTGAAAGTGCTCGAGAAGATGCAGCCCGAAAGCGGCGGATTTCTCGAAGCCGTGCCGCTTACCAGCTTTGTCGTAATGAGTCTCGCCAGCATCGGCCAGGCCGATTCCCGCGTGGCGCGCCAAGGTGTCGAGTTCTTGCTCTCCACGATGCGATCCGACGGAAGCTGGCCGATCGATTCGAATTTGGCCACCTGGAACACCACGCTCGCGCTCAATGCGTTGGCGTCGGCCGGCGAAGAGATATCGTCGCTCGATTGTCTCGATTGGGTGCTCGAGTGCCAGCATCGCGAAGTCCACCCATTCACCGGCGCCGAGCCGGGCGGCTGGGCTTGGACCGACCTGAGCGGCGGCGTGCCCGATGTCGACGATACCTCGGGCGCCTTGCTGACTTTGAAGACCCATTGGTTGGCTACCGACGACGACGCGCAGAAGACGCTGATCGTCGAGCGCGCCGCCCAAGGCGCCAAGTGGCTGTTGTCGCTGCAGAATTCCGATGGCGGTTGGCCAACCTTCTGTCGCGGTTGGGGCAAACTGCCGTTCGACCGTAGCGGTTGCGACCTGACGGCGCACGCGATACGGGCCCTGCTCGCTTGGCGCAATGAAGTTTCGCCACCCGAACGCGAGCCCGCTTATGGGCACGAAATCGACGACGCGGTCGCGCGTGGATTCGCCTTCCTGAGCGAGCAGCAACGCGGCGATGGCAGTTGGTTGCCGCTATGGTTCGGCAATCAGCACGGAGACTCGGAAGAAAATCCCATCTACGGCACGGCGAAAGTGCTGCTGGCCTATCGCGATGCGCAGCGGCTCGACGACGCCGCGGCGCGCGCCGCCATCGCGAGCGCCGGCGTGCCGGCGGAGGGGATCGTGGCGGTCGTCGACGCGGCCATGGTCGAGGC
>JAGQOS010000353.1 GCA_020427265.1 Planctomycetales bacterium | reverse complement strand
TTCGGCCGGTGTTTCGGCCGCCATCGCGCGATCGGCCGAAGCCAGAATGTTTCCTTGCGACTCCGACGCTGCCAAGAAGTTCTTGGCCAACTCAATGCGCTTTCGAATCGCAATGACATCGGGATGTCCTTCGCCAAATTCTTCAAGCAGCGAGTTCTCCTCGATGATCAAGGGCATCAGGTGGCGCCTGAGCACTTCGGCTCGGTCCTGCTGTTCCGTTTCGGGCAGGGTAATTCCCAGTGCGAGCAAATCCTCCGATTTTACTCCCAGCGCGACCTTTTGTTTTAGCGATTCGACGCGCCGCTGCGCCTCGGCGCGTTGGATGTCGATGCTTGCCCTTCGTCGTTGCATTTCGGACATCCGTTCGCGGAGCATGATCAGACTACCCGCAATCCCCGCCTCGCTTTGCGACGATTTACGGTACACGGCGTATGCTGCCTCCTTGCTGTCGAGTTCTTCCCGGAGCTGCTTGGCTTTGGCCGCCACATTCGCGAGCGCGTCGCTGCCATTCCCCTTCTCCTGAATAAACTCACAGTAACTAGCGACTACGGCATCGAGAATAATGCGACAATCTTCAGAGTTTGTGCCTTGGTAGGCGATCCCAATCACGCTGTTCGGACTGCGACGCGACTCATCTCGCTCACGCTTTACCGACAGATTCGCGACGACTTCCGCAGTCGTGTCCTGAGTGAGCCAAAGCGAAGGCAGGTCGTCGAGTTTCGCTTGGCGAATTGTTTGCTTGACAAACATCGGGCTCTTGATCATCGCATCGTGCATTGATAAGTCGTCGAGTTCGTAGGCATAACGCGTGTCGGCGTCGGAAAGGTTATACGGTTTGCGGGGAACCACCAGAACGTTAGCAGTCGAACGATATATCGGAGGCGAGATTTTCCAGTATGCGAAGCCCCCGAGTATTCCCAGCAGCGTAAACAACGCGATCGTCATCCGCCTGCGCCACACGAGGTTGCACAGTCGCCAGAGATCGGCAGATTGCGAGCCGGCTACAGCCGGTTCGCTCGCCGGGATGTGAAGTGAATTCAAGCGCTCAGTTGACAACTGGAGCATACGAAGGTCTCGGGGAGCGGGCGGGACAGATCATCTCGCGGTGGTATTGAGGGGCGTTGCCGGAATCGTGACTCCAGGCAAATCGGCATCCAAGTATTGCGGCGCCAACTCGCGCAACTTGGTGCGGATGATTTGCGGCGACTCGTAAACAAGCGGAGACAGCTGCGCAATCGTTTCGTTGACTTCTTCCAGTGAATACGGACGGTGATACGCCACACGCAGCTTCGGGTGTGGCGTCGGCATAGTCTCTTCGTCGCTTTGATAAAGTTCCTCGTAGAGCTTTTCGCCTGGTCGCATGCCGGTGAAGCGAATCTCGATGTCGTCGGGCGACAGGCCAGAAAGTCGCAACAGGTCGTGCGCCAGATCGAGAATTTTGACTGGCTCGCCCATGTCGAGAACAAATACTTCGCCACCCTTGCCCATCGCGGCGGCCTCGAGCACCAACTGCGACGCCTCGGGAATGGTCATAAAGAACCGTTCCATGTCAGGATGCGTGACAGTAATCGGCCCACCACGTCGGATCTGTTCCTGAAACAGCGGCACGACACTTCCAGCCGATGCGAGCACATTACCGAAGCGAACCACGACGAATCGCGTAGCGCCGCGTTCTGAGGACGCATGTACATAGCGTTCGGCGAGCATCTTCGATACACCCATCACGCTCGTCGGATTGACGGCCTTGTCGGTCGATATCATTACAAAGCGCTCGACACCGTACTGCACGGCCATGTCGACCATGCGTTTGGTGCCAAAGACGTTATTGTTGATGGCCTCACCCGGGTTCGCCTCCATTAGAGGCACGTGTTTGTGAGCCGCGGCGTGGAACACGATTTGCGGTTGAAACGTGTTAAATGCCGCATGCATTCTTTCGTAGTCACGGGCATCGGCGACATAGGGAACTATCTCGGCGCAGCTGCCCTGAGATAGAAGTTCCTTCTCAATGTGGTACAGATTGTTTTCCGCCCGTTCCACAAGCACGATCCTTTCGGGTCGGCAGCGCAGAATTTGGCGACAGATCTCTGAACCGATGCTTCCACCGGCGCCAGTCACCAGCACGCAACGTCCTTGCAGCATCTCATTGGCAGCAACCGAGTCGATGTTGATGGGCTCGCGCCGGAGAAGGTCGTTAATATCAACTTCGCGCACTTGTAGCCGATAGGCGCCCTGGAGCATCTGCTCCAAGGGCGGAACCATCTTCACGTCCATGGCGGCAGCGCGACACGCGTCCATAAGTCTTCGTAAGGCTTGGCCTTCCAGCGCATGCGTCATGACTAGAATTGTTCTTGCATGCTGGCGACGGGCAATCGAAACAGCATCGTCGGGTGAACCTAGAAACGGAATTCCGGCAAGCAATGAGCCGCGATAGGCCGGGTTGCGGTCCAAGAAACCGACCACTCGAAAGTCGATTCGCGGATCTCCGTGCACGTGGCGCACGAAACTTTCCCCACCTTGCTCTGCACCGATCAATAGTGCTCGGCTACTGGGCTCGATGCGCACGGAAGGCCAGACATGTTCGCGAAAGAAGCGACAAATACTGCGTGGGCCGCCCACAAGCAGGATTGTGCCGCCAAAGTCGAGCAGCAAAACCGACAACGGGATTCGCGGATCAGGAACGAATAGTAAGTCGAATAGCGAAATTGCCGCCATCGACAACATTGCGACCCGAATCAGCGAAACCAGATCGGCAAACGTCACGTACCTCCACCAACCGTGAAAACTGCCAAACTGATAGAACATCAACATCTTGATGGTCACGACCCACGGCAACGTGCTCCAGAATAGATTCTGGTCTTTGGGCTGCACATCAAAGTCGAAGCGCAGTTGATACGCCAACGCGTACGACGCAGAAAGGATCCCCAGATAGGCGCCAATTAGCAGATAAATACGTCGCGCCATTAGCCGTTCGAGCCAATGGCACGAGTTTTCATGTGTTTGTGTGTCTTGCACGGTCGACGTCCTTACCGAAAACGTTCCAACACGAACTCCTCGGGCCAAACGAGCGCGGACCAGTCTGCCGACTCGGTCACGCTCGATCCTCAGCGCACAGAAGTGCAATCTGCCCGAATCTGCTGGATTCTACTCCGGCCGTACTTGGCCACTACGGGCATAGGGGGGGAGGATGGGGTTGCCGCTGATGAAGGTTTGGGGAAGTGACGATCAAGATCGATTGATTTTTTTCGAAACACGAGTGCCGCCGAACAGACGCCGGCAACGATACTATGGCGGACAACGCCATGGATACACGCCGGCTCAAGATCGGACCTTGAAAAAGTGCGGCTACCCCAATGCCGGACGACTTAACTCGCGAGAGTCAATCCAGTCGTCACGAACAACCGTCCAGAAATCGACGGCAAGTTGCTGCTCGACAAAGGAATACGGCAGCCAACCATAGCCGGAATCTCCCCATCGAGTCCCCCAGGAGTTGCGCACTAACAAGGCTCCGCGCGTGGCGCATAATCGACGATCGTCGTAACCCACGGCAACCAAGGCGTGGCCGCGCGCTACCACGTCTAATGCCGGTCGATATAGAAACGTCCCCGTCAAGAGGCTCGACTCAGGTAGCCCAATGCCAAAGGCGACGGGAAAGCCGGCATTCAAGAACTTGCGCACCGTTCGAAGCGTCTTCTTTCCAGACTGATTGCGTCGATCGAGCCGGATGTATTGAAGCGACCGGCACGCGTCATCGAACGCATAGAGGTAGCTCGGTGGCTCTTCGCCAGCCGCCTGGGTGTTGGGTCGCCACAATCGCTCATCCGGCACGCCGAATCGACGAACGGCCTTCCAGATGGAGCGGAAATCAACAGATTCCGGCGTGGACTCGTCCATCACAGCACGCGCCGAGTGCAGCACAAACTGGCTGGAAAGCCGCACCATTCGCCCCAGGCATCGCACGTCGAAATACTCGATCAGGTCGACCGCCGCTTGCGCGACCCCACCTGGATGCTCGAGTTGTTCACGTATGGGAAGGAAGAACTCGCGCAGATCGACGTTCGAATCATCGCCGTCATTCCGATCTCTGGCCTTCAAACGCTCCAATAGATCGCTGACCTCCGGCGAATCAACGCCTAAGTCGCGATAGTCGGGCAGACTCGGTCGCCAGCCCAAACTATTTCTTACATCGCAGATCGATGCGGCACGATTCATCTGCATCGGGCGAAGTGCTCGCCGCCATCCTCGGGCGTTTGGTCATTGGAGAGTTGACCGGTAACCATACTCAAATCGCCGGATGTACGTGAAGGGGTACATTGGGGTACGTCAATGGAACTGGCAACTGCCGGCAACACGTTGGAATTCACAGCGTGCCGGTGGACGACGTCAACCCTTGCCGTTTCGATGCGCGGCGGCAAATTCCCAGAGCACGCCGACGCCACTGCCATCTCCCTTGAATCGCAAGACCTTGTTCTTCTGATTCCGGTTCAGGCTCTTGATCGTGTCGTGTAAACGTCGCTTGGGGTCGATATCAGGATGGGGCGGAAGCGGGTCGTCGATACGAGCTGGCCAACCTTCCTCCTCGAACACCATGAGTACGGTTCCCTGATTGGGCGAAGGCAGTCGGAACTGTTTGACAAGCAACTCGCCAACACGCAGTTCCTGCCGCGCCGCGTCCCAATTCGGCAGTCGGGAACCGGCGCCGTTTACCGGCGCCGCAAGTGTGGAGCCGTTTAAACCGCCGTTTGCCGCATACTGGTCGGGCAACCGATTGGAGTTAAACGGGCGAGCCAGTTCGAATGCGCCTTTCGTTGCGTGCGTCAGGACCGGGCGGTTACTCGTCTGAAAAAACTGCAGCCCGTCCGACGTTAGCACGAAACACGATCGTTTGAAAAAGGTCCAGCCGCTGCATTCGCGAAATTCGCGTTTGAAATCGTTCGAGTTACGCACTTCACGCCGATGCTCAACGTAGCGATTACAAATGAGCCAGCGTAAATCATTATTTGTAAACCCGGCCGCACGCAAGCTCTCGATATCGACAGCAAAATCCCACACGGAAAGGCCAAGTTCCGTCGCATACTCATGCGCTTGAAACAGCAACCGAAACCCTTCGTGCTGTTGGGCCACAGCGCATATCGATAACATGGATCGGCTCCTTCCGCAAACTTACGTTTTGCTGCACTTGATGTTGAAGAATCTCGGAGAACGCAAGGCAGTCGAGCCGAGATGCACGATGCAAGATTCCGCTCAACCTTCGGGGGGGGCATAGAATCTAAATGTGATGGCTTTTCGCCAAAAGTCAATCACCAAGATTCATGATTCCTTGTTTTCAGAGAACAAGCGTTGTAACACATTCTGCCGGCATAGGTTGCGAACATGAAGGATGCCTGTTTTCTCGTGGTGGGGCAGGGAAGTGGAGGCTCGCCCATGCGATGATCTTCATTGTTGGCTTACACAAACCAAC
>JAGQOS010000352.1 GCA_020427265.1 Planctomycetales bacterium | reverse complement strand
CAATCTATTGCACCGACTATACCGCATGTTTGGTTCGTACAAAAGCAGCACGCAGCGCGTGAAGGCCTTATTCCCAGCGCCATGCCATGCCGACGGTTTGCGATCGAAGGCGGGTGCGATAGGATGGCGATGGAAACACATAGAACACGTCAGCGCGACGGTTGTACCTTGAATCGACAAACAATGAAGCATGCCCTTGCGAAAGTCGACGCGGCTGCGCATACGTTGGGCAACTCGTTGCAGCAAGCCGAACGGCAGATTTTGCGCCAAAGCAGCGAGGCCAGGCGGATGGTTTTTGAGGCGATCGACGCTTGCCTGGCGGAACTGCGCACGACCGGATTGCTGGGTCGCGAGATCCAAATGCCGTCGAATCGACTTTGGGAAATTTCTGGCAAGTGGCTCAGGCAAGGTGCGCTGCAGGCTCGCGCCCGAGACAAGCCATTAGGCTATGCTGGCGATTACGTCATGCTCACACAAATTTTCGATCGCGCGGTCACGACCGATCCGTTAGGTGCGTTGTTCGACGAATATTTTCAGTCGCTCGATGCGCCAGAGGCCGTCCGCCAACGCCTGGCATTCGCCTCCGAAGAATTACGACGGCATGAACGTCACACGCGGTCCTCGTCCTATTGCGCGGTCATCGTTGGTTCGGGCGCTGCGATTGAGGCCGAATTGGCCATCCGAGCCGGTGCGGCGCCGGCCGAGATACGGCTGTTGGATCTCGATCAAGCCGCTTTGGATGCGGCGACCGCAAGGCTCAGTGCAGTTACTGGCCGACTCACGAGCGTCGTTCCCCAACGTGAAAATCTCTATCGACTCCCGGGTCGCGCGGCACGCTGCTTGCCCGGTGATTCGTGCGATTTTCTCATTTGTCTGGGGCTATTTGACTACCTGAACGACGAAGATGCCGTGCAACATCTACACGCCTATTGGAACGCTTTGCGGCGCGGCGGCACGATGCTTATCGGAAATTTCTCGATCGCCTGCGAATCTCGTACGTATATGGAATGGATCGGCGCGTGGTTTTTGTTGTTTCGTTCGGCCGCCGATTTGGAACGTTTGGCGGCAATGGCCGGCATTTCGCCTGAGCAGCGCCAGGTCGTAGCAACGGAGAATGGAGTCAATTTGCTGCTGCGTGCGACGAAACCGTCGTAGGATCGGGCTGGCCGGCGGGGCGTTGTGTTAGTTGCTCGTAGGGAAAGAGCCACTGGCAGAACGCAAGATGCGCGGACTCGGGCATCATGTCGACCGGAATTCCTCCCGAAGCCTGTCGCCATTGGGCGACGCGCATTTCCCAGGCCCCGTGGTGCCAAATGAATTCGATAAAGTACGCATACTGAAACAGCGTTCGCTCATCCAACGGCGCTGATCGGGCCTCGGGCTCTGTGTGAAAGAACTGGCTGAGCTTGCCTCGCACCGTGAATTCTATTTTGATGCTCTCTTCCGACTCACCGGTTTCCGACTGCTTGATGCTCGCTTTAAATTTTGGCCGCACCAGGCTGTCGTAGCGCATCCGCCGGTAGCGATCGAGCGATTCGCTCTCCGGATTCGGGCACGCGTAGCGATACGACTCGACTCGTTCGGGCGCCGACTCGTAAACACGCTCCATAATCGCCACGTGCTCGGCGGGAACTTCGGGTTGCGCTGGGATCCGTGTCCTGGGCTGTTTCTTTTTGGTTGCCGTGTTCTTGGGCGGCGTTTGGCCGATCGACGCCGATGGGGTTGAATTTCCGCCACATCCCGCCATGACGGCGAGCAGGCTCAGCGCGAAGATGACCCAAATTCTGACCACAGTCGGCCTCGTGTTTTCGCGGCCGTTGCCACCGCTAGGAGTCGTCGCTGCGATGTTGCGTCGCAGTCCTCTCACATTGTGCGGCGCTGCATGAACACGGCGTTTGCCGCAGATGAAACATCGGTGAGAATTGCGCGCAGGATCAGGGCTGTGCCAAGGTCGCCAACGGGCCGATCGCCAGCGTGGAACCGCGCGTGAGCGGATACTTTGCCATCACCGCGTGAATGTCGTCGAGCGAAACCGCGGAGACCGTGTCCAGATCGTGGCGTACGCTACGGTACTCGCGCCGTTGCAACCAGTTGCCACCGACATTGAAGAGGCGGTTTTTGGGGCGTTCGCTGCTAAGCACAATGCGCGAATTGATCTTGCTCTGGGCCTGCGTGAGCTCTTCCTGCGTGATGCCGTTTTCCTCGGCATCGCGGAGCACGGCCACAAGCGTCGCCAGGTTTTCGGCGGCTCTTTCGGGTTCGCAGCCAAGCGATGTCATGTACACACCGGCGTGATCGTAGTCGTAATGCGAAAGGCTTGCATGTTCGGCCAATCCGTTGTCGACCAATTCCCAATAGAGCCGGCTGCCGCTGTCATCGCCCAGCACGGTAGCCAAAATCTTGGCGGCGAAACGATCGGCGTCATTCGCCGCCGGGCCAGACATTAACTGCATGATATATTCCTGGGCCGCGCTGTCGCGTTGTTCGACGAGAAACGCTTCGGCCGCATCGACCTCGGGCCGCTCGCGCGGCGCTTCGACCGCATCCCATGCGCCACACAGATCGGTTGCCTGTTTCACCAAGGCATCGAAATCGATACGCCCCGCCGCGGCGAGCAAGATATTTCCAGGGCTATAGCGTCGGCGGAAATATTCGAGCATCTGCTCGGCAGTCAATGCGATGATCGATTCCTCGGTGCCGAGAATACTGCGCGCCATTGGATGCGAACCGAAGAAGGCCGCCTTCAGCCGGTCGTCGGCGCCAAACGGCGGTTCGTCGCTGTACATCTTTATCTCTTCAATGATCACCTTCTTTTCGGTGTCGAAGTCTGCCTGACGCAAACTGGGCCGCATGATATCGGCCAGCAGGGCCACGCACGGTTCTTGATATTCGGGAAGCACAGCCGCATGGTAGACCGTGTTTTCTTCGCTCGTGAACGCGTTGTAGTGCGCGCCCATTTCGTCGAACTCGCGATTCACGTCGTCGGCCGAACGATGGGGCGTCCCCTTGAAGACCATGTGTTCGAGGAAATGGCTGACACCCGAAATATCGTCGGTTTCGTCGCGCGATCCAGTTTGCACGAAAAAACCGTACCCAGCCGAATGGGCATTCGGGTCGAATTCGGCCACGATCTCTAGGCCATTGGGCAATTGCGCTTTAAGAAACTCCAACCGTCACCTCCAGCGGTTGTTGGCCCAGCGTAACGATCGTGAAGTCGCGAGCAGGGTGTTCCGCTAAATACTTGTTGATGGTTTCACACGAGAGGCGGTCGACAATTTCGCCGACCTCTTCCAGCGTGCGGCCGCGTTTTAAATGATGCCAGTCGCGCGCCAGCGAACTGCTGCGCGCGGAACTCGACTCTTGCTGCATGATCAATCCGCTCTTGATGCGCGCTTTCAAGCGATCGAGTTCCGCGGCCTCGACCCCTTGGCTCAATCGCACCAGCTCGCCCAATGTCACGTCGAGCGTTTCCTGCGCCCTCTCGGCGCTTGTGCCAGCGTAGCACAGTACGGCGCCGCGATGTTCGAGCGAGTGCGGTGTGGCATATACGCTGTAGCAAAGTCCTCGCTTTTCGCGTACCTCGGTAAAGAGCCGCGAGCTCATGCCGCCGCTCAGCACGCCGATCGCCCCCGAGGCTTGAAAGTAGTCGGGGTTGCTGTAGGCTACGCTTTCGTAAGCAATACCGATCTGCGTTTGGCTCGAATCGTGCTCCAAATGCACGATCTTCTCGCCGATTTCCGTTTCCGCGATATCTTCTTCGCGCCCCTCGGGCCAGTCGCCGAACAATTCGCCAACGTGATCGCGGAGTTGTTCCCAGTCGAATTTACCGGCGACGCCCAGAATCGTGCCCTGCGGCCGATAGCGATTGCGGCAATATCGCTCGACATCTTGCTGTGTGATCGACTGAATGCCGGCCAGGTCACCTTGGCTTGAGCGGCCGTACGGATCGGGATAATGCCGTCGTCGCAACTCGAGCATCACTTTATGACTGGGGTCGTCTTCGATCGCCACGAGCTCGAGCAGTACAACTTGCCTCGCTTCTTCCAGCTTGTCGTTCGGCAGGACTGGGCGCCGTAACAGGTCGGCGTAGATGTCGAGCGCCGGCGAAAGATTTTCCGCCAGCATCGCGCCGCTGAAACTTGTGTGCGCATTGGTCACCGCTTCGTGCTTGTTGACGCCTAGTGTTTCCAGGTCGTTGATGAATTGGCGCGAGTCGCGATTGCCGGCGCCGCGCAGCGCCATATCGGCCGACATGGTGGCCAGGCCGGCTTGATCGATCGGATCGTAGCGGCAGCCCGACGGCGAAAGAAAGGTAAAAGCAACCGACTCGAGCGACGGATTCGGCTCGGCCAGCAACACCATGCCATTGGCATAAACGTGGGTAAAAATCTTTTGCGACACGGAAACTCCTGGGCGGGCGAATCGCCCCAAGTCTACCTACACGACGAAATGAGCTGCAGCTACGGCGAACGATAACGGGATAGGTCTGGCGAGGTCAAGATGCTTGAAACCGGCAGGGCCGGCCTCAAGAATAGGCGACCTCCACGGCCTTGTACAGCGTACGCACCCGGCGAAAGCCCATCTGGCGATACATCTGCACGGCGCCTTCGTTTTGGGCCGTCACTTCGAGATAAGCCCGGCGCAAACCCACACTTTGAAATCCCGCCAAGGCCCGATACATCATGTAACGGCCCAGACCTCGACCGCGATGTAACGGCGTAATCCCCAGATTCTGAATCGCGCCGTACCCGGTCACCTCGCACAGCCCCGAAACAGTGCCGCAGAACTCGCGCTTATGTCGGCCGGCGCCAGCATACATAGCCAGCCAAGTTGACTCGGGAAGAAACGTGTCCTTGTTGCAGATCTCACCCATCAGGCGAAGGCAGCCTTCGCGCTCGGCAAAACAGGGAAACACGTTTGCGTCGACCTCGAAGCGGAACGCCTGATGCTTCACGTCGGCATGTGGTTCCAGCAATCCAGGTTCCCAGGCCAACAGGCGGTAGTCCTCGGGGATTGCCAGGGTAGAAAAATCGCGCCGCGTGAGATCCATTTCCATACGGAAGCGCTTGAAGTACGTCAGCGCCATGGCAGCGGCCACGAAAGAACTGGGCACACGCTCTGCATCGACCCCCGCTGGATCGACTTCCCCACGATGAGCGTCTTCCCCCCGAGCAGTGTAGCCGCGAGACGTACCACGGTCAACTTTTTGGTAACCTGTTATTCGCTGCATTCTTACGATTCTTCCTGTGCCCGTACACTCGTGCCGGCTGGGGCATTTGGCGCGAAACGGGAACTCGCTTGGAGTCGCGTCCTCCGCATCGGCAACGACAATCGAACATCCATCCTGCGTTGGTTCAATCGCTGGAGGTTGTGTTCGAGTCATCGTCATTCGGCGGACCCGGACTCCGACATCCACGGCATGGTTTGCCCCCCATCTAGTGCTTTTTTTCGGTTTGTGGCTGCACTCG
>JAGQOS010000351.1 GCA_020427265.1 Planctomycetales bacterium | reverse complement strand
CACGCGGGGCAGTCGCCTTCAAAGCCGTTCGAAGAAAATTGAAAAGTGAGGACGCCAACAGCATGAATGCTGCCCCGTTACGCGAAAACACAGGAGCCTGGGAAAAATGCCACCTGCGAGCTATACTGAGGCACGGCGGCCGAAGCCTGCGGCCGCGGTTTTTCTGCCTTTTTGAGAACACCGATTCGCATGTCTGAAAACAATGGCGACTGGTCGACTTCGCCCACGCTCGTTCAGCGTGTTAAGGCGCGCGATGCCGAGGCCTGGTCGCGGCTGTGCGATGTCTACTCGCCCTTGGTGTTCGCCTGGGTGCGGCGAGCCGGGATATCGATCGACGACGCCCCGGACGTCGTGCAGGAAGTGTTTCGGGCCGTGCTGGCCGGCATCGACGGGTTTCGACGCGAACGCGCCGAGGATACATTTCGAGGCTGGTTGCTCGTCGTCACGCGGAACGAGATTCGCGGGTGGTATCGACGCCGGCAGAAGCAAGTGGCCACGGGCGAAGGGGGAACCGACGCCGCGTTGCAACTAGTACAGCTTGCCACCTGGGTCGATTCCGACGACGAGGCGGCCGAATTGGCGAACGACCCTGGCGCGGAGAGCGAATTGATTCGCCGCGCCGCCGACCTGGTGCGTCAAGATTTTCAAACGCAAACCTGGCAGGCGTTTTGGCGAGCGACGGTCGAAGGCCATGCCGCCGCCGACGTGGCCCAAGACCTTCAGATGTCGGCCGGCGCGGTCCGACAGGCGAAATTTCGTGTTTTGGCCCGCCTGCGCGAGGTGCTCGAATGACCGCGCGTTTTCGCGTAACGGAGTTTCATTCCCTTCAGTAGTCCGCCAATTCCCCGTTCGTACCGCTTCTCGACCGGCGTTGAATCGAATCGCTTATGCCAAAACAGTGCGAGTCTCTGGGAAAAAGCGAAGCGTGCTTGCTTGCCAGGCTCGCGTCGGGCGCGGTCGACAGCGACAATCCCCGGCTCGAGTGCCGTGAATGCGGTTGTACGTTGGCCGATCTCGACGCCTTCGGGGGCCAGGTTGCCCAGCGACTGGGCGAGGCGGCCGAAGTCACTTCCGATTTGCGCAGTGACATGGCGGCGATTCATCGCGCCGGAAAACTGGCGGCCGGAGTCTGGGGCCGCGATCCCGATAAAACCAGCGCGCCGCGCGACCCCGACGAGACACAGGTCGAATCGGCCAATGCCCACGACCTGACTGTGCCCGCCTTGGCGGAAATCGCCAAGCTCACGACCCAGCTTCCCGGGTACGAAGACCTGGAGCAAATCGGCAAAGGCGGCATGGGGGTTGTGTATAAGGCGCGGCATCTCAAACTGCGCCGCACTGTGGCTTTGAAAATGATCAAGCCGGGCGAGTTCGACGACCCCAGCTACATCCAGCGTTTCCAATCCGAAGCGGCCGCCGCCGCGCAACTCGACCACCCGGGGATCGTTCAAGTTTTCGATGTCGGCGAATTCGCCGGGCGACATTACTTCTCGATGGCGCTGGTCGATGGGGGGAATCTTTCGCAACTGGTCGCCGAGCATCCGCTCGTCGAGCGTCGCGCGGCCGAAATCACCGTGCAGATTGCCGACGCCATCGCCGCCGCACATGCTCGCGGACTGATTCATCGCGACTTGAAGCCGGCCAACGTGTTGCTCGATGCCGACGGCAACCCGCGCATCACCGACTTCGGCCTGGCCAAGTCGATCACCGGAGAATCCGATCTCACGGCCACCGGCCAGGTGTTGGGAACTCCGAGTTACATGCCGCCCGAGCAGGCGACCGGCGACATCAGCCAGGTGAGAGAAGCGGCCGACATCTATTCGATCGGCGCGATCCTGTATCATTTGGTCACGGGGCGTCCGCCGTTTCATGCTTCGAACTCGTTCGACACGCTGCGGCAGGTCATCGAGCAGGAGCCGGTCCCGCCGAGCCGGTTGAATTCGAAGGTCAGCCACGATCTCGAAACGATCTGCCTGAAGTGCCTCGAAAAAGAACCCGCGCGGCGCTACGTTTCGGCGCGCGAGTTGGCCGACGATCTAAACCGGTTCCTGCGGCACGAACCAATTCAAGCCCGCGCGATCACGCCGGCCGGGCGTTTTTGGCGCTGGTGCAAACGCAACCCGGTTGTTTCGCTGCTCAGCGCGGCCGTGCTCCTGGCGCTACTTTTTGGCGGCGCGGGAACCACTTACTTTGCCAAGGTGGCCGAACGGCGGGCCGTGGTGCGTGCCGAAGAAGCCGTGGCCAGCGAACGTGAAGCGCGCCAACTACGGGCCCAGGCCGAACGCGGCGAACGGTTGGCGCGCAAGCGGCTGGCCGCGTCGTTCATCGAGCGCGGCTGGCGCGCCTTCCAACAGGCCGATCCCGCCGCCGCACTGCTCTGGCATGCCGAAGCCATGCGCACCGAAATGGAAGCGCCGGGCGAAATCGAGGAGCGGCCCGACGAAACGAACCATCGCATCCGGCTCGCCGAAGTGCTGGCTTGGACACCCAAACCTCCGCTGATCCTTTATCACGACGGGGCCGTACGAAAAATCGTCTACAGCCGCGATGGCCGGCGCGTGGTCACGGCCAGCGACGACGGCGCGGCGCGCATCTGGGATGCCGAAACGGGCGAGCCGGTCGGCCAGCCGTTGCGGCACGGCGGCATCGTGAATCACGCCGTGTTCAGCGCCGATGGTCAATTGGTCGCCACGGCCAGCGACGACCACACGGCCCGCATTTGGAATGCCAACACCGGCCTGCCGGTGACGGAACCGTTGCCGCACGATCAAGGCGTGTTGATCGCCGCCTTCCATCCGGCCGGCAATCGGCTCGTGACCGGCGGCCGCGGCGCCCTCATTCGCTTGTGGAACGTCGCCGACGGAACGCTGGTTCGCGAGCCTTGGCGGTACACGTCGCCCGGACTCAACGGCTGGGTGCAGTCGGCCGCGTTCAGCCCCGACGGCAGCCGGCTGGTGGCCGCCGGGCGCGTCAGCCAGATTTCGTTCTGGGACGCGGAAACCGGCCAGGCGATTCTCGAACCAACCAAATACAGCACGGCCGGAAACTACCTCGAATTCAGCCCCGACGGCAAGCATTTGCTCATTTGCGGCCAGCCCGGCGATACCCAGGTGCTCGACGTGGAGACGGCCAAGCCCGTTTTGCCCACGGTCAAGGCCAGCACTTGGGGCAGCTACATCTACGCCACGTACGCGCCCAACGGAAAGCGCTTTGCAACCGCTTACACGATCGATAAGCACGCGCAAATTTGGGACGCGGCTGACGGCAAACTCGTCGCCAAAACCGGCGAACACCGACAGGACATTACCCACTGCGCGTTCTCGCCCGATAGCCGACTACTGGCCACGGCCGGCGAAGCGGGCGGCGTGTGGTTCTGGAACGCGGAAACAGGTGAAGCCGAGTCGATGGAATTTGCTCACGATCATCGCGTTTCGTGGGTGGCGTGGCGTCCCGACGGCCGCCAGTTCGCCGCCGCCTGCGGCGATGGAACCGCGCGGCTGTGGGATACTTCGGCTCGTTTGCCCGAGGTCGAAACAATCGCCCGGCCCGAGCCGCAACGGTCGGTCAAAAGCTATCAGCTTTCGCGCGATGGAAATCGCCTGCTGATCGAGTACGACCAACAACGATTCGCCGTGTATGAGCTGCCTTCCTGCGAGCTCGTGACCAAGCTTTTTCAAATCGAAGAAAAACTGCTGTCCTTTCACTTCAGCGAAACCGGGCGTTATCTTGCCGTGCGCATCGACCCGGAACCCGAGAAGAACCATCCGAGCAGCTATGTCCGCTACGGCCCCGCCGCTATCTTCGATCTGTCGGCCGACCAACCGACGCTGCATCATCTCAAGGGACCCGATCTCAAAAATGGATATCCGAATTACGCGAAGGATATCCACTTCACGTCGGACGATGGATGCGTGGGCGTATTGCACAATTCGGGTGTCGATCTATTCGAATTGCCTGCACTAAACAAGCGTGCCACGGCGATGCAGCGTTCGGGTTATCCCCAGCCGACGGACACGTTCGCTAGTTTTCAATTCGATCGGTCGGGCCAGCACTTGTTGGTCCATTTTCAAACGCACGAAGAGCGGGACGGCAAGCGGTTGGAATCGGGAACCAACGCGCGCCGCTTTTCCGCCATCGATGGCAAGCCGGCGGGTGAGATCTTCGAGTACGATCCGGAGCGCCCCTGGCAACCGCCCGCCGAGTTTTCACCCGACGGCAAGCTCGCTTATGTTCAAGGCTCCGACGGTTTTCCCGGGGCCTGGGATCTGCAAACAGGAAAACGGCAGGAATCGCTCTCGCGCGATGCGGTAATGGGTTCGAGTGTTTACTTCGAGGTCAGCCCCAACGGCAAGCGCATGCTCGAATACAGCGGCCAGCGTTGGAAACTGCGCACCTACGACATCGAGGCCGATCGGCCGCTCACGCCCCGAATCGAATTCTACCGGCGTTTCAAGGCCTCTTTCACACCCGATGGCCGCCGGGTTGTGGTTTACGGCCCGAGCCTGGCGACCACGCGTTGGGACAAGAACCAGACTGAAGGCCTGGCGAAACTCTGGGACGCGGCCTCCGGCCAGCAGGTGACACCCGACATGCACTTCGAAGACGCCATCGACCATCTCAAGCCGTCGATCTTCAGCCTCGACGGGCGGTTTTTTGTCGGCACCTCGGCCGACGGCGACACGGTCGTGCGCGCCGTGCGTCGTTTGGATTGGCCCGTGGAAGAAATCGTGACGCTTGCGCATCTGGCGGCCCATCGGCGCATCGACGAAACGGGCGCCATCGTGCCGCTGGAGCGCGCCCAATGGGAAGAGATTCGCGGCCAACTTTCCGCCGACCGAACCGAATACCTGCGCCAGCCGCTCGCCACGGCCCAGAACGATTGACATTCGCCATAGCCTGGCATGGCATGCCACGGATTGATCCCATGCAACTCATTGCAGTGAAGCCGTGTCACAGCAACGATTGACGCTGAGTTGCTTCCAGCTGCGCCGCGGGCGAAAGAACGAAATTCTTTCTGCGGCCGCTCGCGTCCGCGATCAGAGGCCCCAGACCGCGTAAAGCAAAAGGCAGATCCCGGTGTTGCGTACGAACCAGGTCGGATACGACCGCCATTGGTTTCGCGTCAAACCATAGCTTCCCGTCCAGTCGACGACCTCATCGCTCGCGAGAACGCAAACACACCCAAATACGGCAACGGCCATTTCCGGCAGTTTCTCTTCCCATTGCGCCAGAGCGACGTATCGCCGCAGGCAGATTGCCAACAGGCCGATCGCGATAAAGTGAAGCCAATAACGCTTTAGCGTTGCGTACCAATATTCCATCGCAATTCCCCGTATTTCGATAGACGCATGGGTATTCGCTGTGGGCAGGCAAATCTTGCCGAGCATCGGCGATGGACAAGCGAGCATGACTCATGCTCGCCTGTCGCAAGGCCTTGAACTCTGCCTCGGTCGACGTGACGGCGTGGAAT
>JAGQOS010000350.1 GCA_020427265.1 Planctomycetales bacterium | reverse complement strand
ATTATGTCGTCGAAGCCGTCGTTGTTCACATCGCCCGCGGCCACGCGCACGCCGCCGCTGAAGCCGGGGTCGTAGGCGAAGAAGTTCCGCAGCACGCTGGACGTATCCGTCCCGTCGAAAACGATCACCGACGGCCCGCCACCCACATCGGCCCCGACGATGATGTCGTCGAAGCCGTCGTTGTTCACGTCGCCACCGGCCACAAAAATTCCGCCGGTGAAACCAGGGAAGGCCAGAAAGCTCTCGACCTCCGCACCGGTGTCGCCATCGAATACTTTGACGTGGCCGTTTCCATTGACCCCAGCGCCGGTGATGATGTCGGGAATCCCGTCACGGTTCACATCGCCGGTCGCCACGCGCACGCCGCCCGTAAAGGTCGGAGCATAGGCCTCGAAATCATCGGCGGGGCGGCCGGTCGTGCCGTCGAATGTGCGGACATTGGGCCCGCCACCTACATCCGGAGCGACGACGATATTACCAAAGTTCGCGGGCGACGGTACGGAAAACGTGACGGTCGACTCGCCGACGCCGCCCAGTCCTACCAGAACGGCGCGGACCAACGCGTCTTGCATCGCCGCGAGCGTGGGCGCCTGAATGTCAAACCGAAACGAACCGTCGCCCTGAATCACGGCCTGGATGCCTTGAAACTCAGGACTCGCGTCGGCGCTGACGATCGTTCCCAACTCGGTCGTTACGGTCACCAACTGGCCGGCCAGATTTGCGTCCGCCTGACCGTTGACCTGGATGGTTGAGGTCCCGTCGGCGGGCACATCCGCCGGCGCGGGCATGAGCGTAAGCGCGTTCGTTCCCTGGACCTGCACGACAATGGAATTGGCGGCGAACGATCCGCCCGACGACGTACCAAAGTCGAGATTGAGTTGGCCGTCGGACACGGCGACGTCGAACGTGATCGACGCATGCTCTCCGGCCGCCGTGTCGACGTCCGTGGCGACAACGGCGCCCTCCGCCTCGATCGTCATATTCGAGCGACTGAGATCCGGATCACCTAGAACCACGGTCACAGTCCACGTATCGTTCGGCACGTCGACCAAAAACGTGTTGTTCGAGGCGGAGTATCCGTCGCGCCGCAGATCGGGCAGAACTCCGCTTTGCGGGCCACGATCGAACCCGTTGTTCCCCCCGAACTGCCAACCGAAACCGGCGAAGGAATTGTAAAACGCGAAAGGCCCCACGTGATCGAACGCTGTTTCCGCAGCGGCGCTGGAAGACCCCAGGTCGAATCGCACGCCTTCGAACGCATTTCCGAATACTAATGCGTCGCCAACGATGACTTCCGTGGAAAGGGAGTCGGGTTCGAGCGCGGCTTGGCCTGCCAGAGCAACGAGTTCCTCGCCACTTCTCAAATCCATGCGGGACAAGCCCTTCGACTCCAGTTCAAGCAACAGCCGCGGTCCGTTGTAAATGTCGGGAAATTGAAACTCTGCGTTGGCGCTGCTCATCGAGACCCAGCCGCCGGAATCGACGGCCTCGGCCAGCAGCAATCCGAGCGGCTCACCGGCCGTCAAGCGCGCGCCTACAAAATCCGTGTTGAGTGGAACGGCAACAGCCCCCAGGTTGTCCGTGTTGTTCTCCAGTTCGAGCAAGCCGATTCGCGTGTCGGTCTGCTCGGCGTCCGACAAGTCGACGAATTGGTCGCCCACGTAGCCAAAGACGTCGATCTTGATTGGATCGACGACGCCTCCGGTGAGAACGCCCACTTCCGCGAGCAGCGTAGCCGAGACCAGTTGCACATCGTCTGGAAAAGCGAGGGCCGGATACTCGATTGCGGCGCGCGACTCAAGACTCGAGAGTTTGCGCGCGACGAGCGTCAACGAATTCGTGTCGACCGTATCAAAGTCGCCCAACGGTTCCGTATCTTCGATCGTGCCGTCGAAAGTGGAAATCAGGCCGGTGATGGCCGTACCCATCGGAGCGGTCGCGACATAGCCTGATGATTCGCTCTCATAGAGCGAATACCCTGTCGCGACTCCATTGCCCACGACGCTCGGCGGGAGGCCCTCGAATGAGAACTCGCCGCTGGCGTTGGTCACGGTGTTCATGTAAATCCGATTGCCGTCCACGTCATAGCCCTCGACCTGGATGGTAATCCCAGGAATCCGCGGCTCGCTGTCGTCCACACCGTTCGCGTTGATGTCGTAGAACTTGTAGCCGTGAATCGATCCGGGAATGAAGTTGCCGATCGCCAGTTTCGCATCGATCTGGATTTCTCCGGCAAATCCGTCCGCGCGCAACGCGTCCGCCTGATCCTGATTGGCGACCCATCCCGTATTCGCTTCGACAAGAATCGGGAAGGGATCGGGCGTTGACTGGACCCAGGGCGATACGATGACCTCCCGGACCTGGTAAGCGATGTCCGGATCGAGATCTTCAAACGAGTATTCTCCGTTCGGTCCAGTCGTCGTCGTTGCTGTGAGATCGCCTTCCACAGGGTCGGTCCAGGAGAGTTCGATTTCCACCGCGTCGATTGTCGGCTCACCCGGATCGAACTGCCCATCTCCGTCCAAGTCTTCGAATTTCAGACCGTGGATGGAGCCGAGTTGGACAGCAACACTTTGCCGAAGGTTCAGCCCCACGTGCGCCAGCGTCGACCCGCCGCCCGAGCCCGTTCCCGACCAGCCCATATCCACGCTCGCCGCGCCCGGTTCGGTGCTGACGCCGCCCTGTGCGTCATCGAACACGGTGGTCGTCTCATTCGCCTGCGCTGTTTGCCCGGCGCCGACTGTGAGTTGAGTTGACCGGAAGGTCGTAATCGCGTCGATCACCATGTCGCCCGTGGCCGAGGCCACGGTCAAGGCTGCCGCGTTGCCAGTCGTAGCACCGGACACCGGCGATGCCTGATCAACGCCGTCGAACGCGATCGCCGTCACCAGGCTGGTCAGAACCGCGTTGAAACCGACCTCGACATTTCCCGTAGTCGCCGTGGAACTGTCTCCCAAAACGCCGTACCAAATCTCCGCGCCGTCAGGACCGTCCAACGACTCCGGACCTGGCGTGAGCGATTGTCCGCCGAAGGTCACATTCGTGGCGTTTCCGCCGGTTTCCTCGCTCATGTTGATAGCGACCACAATCAGCCGGTCACTGCCGGCGTCGACCGAGAAACCAGTGAGCGTTGCGGAGTTGTTCGTATCGGATAGGTCGGCGACCGTTGCCGGAGTTCCGAGCACGTTAACCGCCAACAGGTTGCGCGCTTCGAGGACCTCCATCTGGGGAGCTGTGCCGAACGGCCGGGGCTTCACCTCTCCGTCACTTCGACGTCCGGGACGCTTCGGGGAACGCAGGTTTCGCTTCTTATTAACCAGCCAATTCGGCAACATGGGAGATCTCCAGGGTGTTTTGCAGGCGTGTGTCCGAGGCTTGGTTTCGTCAGCAGCACTGCCAAGGCTGCCCGATTCTAACTACCCGAAACAGTGGAAACCAGGATTTCGGGCGGAAAACCGCAAATCCGAACTGGGACCACTCAATCACGAAGAAGTCGGCGGCGTTACGCGAAAATACAGAGGAGCACGAGCTTTAGCGGACAGATGAACTTTGGCCCCCAAAACCCGGCGATTTCACGGTGCTGCTGCCGGGTGGCTACGGCGTGAAGTCCGTATCGGCTGCCAGTTTCACGGCGAACGCCGCCAATAGATCGGCGCAGCGATCGAGGTCGGCGAGCGAGATCATTTCGACCGCGCTGTGCATGTAGCGGTTCGGCACGCTTACGAGCCCCGCGGCCACGCCGGCCCGAGTCACCTGGATGGCGTTGGCGTCCGTCCCGGTGCCTTTGCCGATGGCGCCAAGTTGGTAGGGAATCTCTTTGGCATCCGAGGCTTCGATGAGCCGCTCGACCACGACGGGGTTCATGTTCGGCCCGCGATAAATGACCGGACCGCTGCCAAGTTTGACGTCGCCCTCTTGCTTCTTGTCGATCGTCGGGCAATCGGTCGCGTGCGTTACATCGACGGCGATGCCCACATGTGGGTCGATTCCGTAGGCGCTCGTCTGCGCGCCGCGCAGGCCAATCTCTTCCTGCACGGTCGAAACGGCGTAAAGAGCGACGTTGAGCGACTGCTGGCTGGCCCGCCGCAGGGCTTCGATGCAGACCCACAGCCCGGTTTTGTCGTCCATGCCGGGCGAGTTAGCCAGGTCGCCGAGCATTTCCTGGTAGCTCAGCTCAAATGTGATCGGGTCGCCGATACGCACGAGTTTTTGCGCTTCGGCCTTGTCTTTCACACCGATATCGAGCCACAGGTCGTCGGCCTTTACGGCCTTGTTCCGCTCTTCGGGCAGAATCAAATGGATCGGCTTCCGCGCGATTACGGCAGCTAACGGGCCGTTGTCTGTCCACACCGTCATACGTTGACCGATCAACTGCTGCGGGTCCCAGCCGCCGATCGGCTGCGTGTAGAGATAACCGTTGTCGTCGATATGCGTAATGAGCAAGCCGATCTGGTCGCAATGCCCCGCGTACATCACGCGCAGTTTCGCCTCCGGATTCTTAGCGGCGATGACGTTTCCGTGCAAGTCGGTGCGAACTTCGTCGGCGAAATCGGCCACATACGCACGCACCAGATCCTGGACCGGACGCTCGTAGCCCGAAGGGCTCGGTGTTTCCAGCAACTGAACGAAAAATTCTTTGGCCTTTGCTTCCATCGATGAACCTCGACGACAGGGATTTCAAACTGGGATCCGTACAATGTAAGGGCAAACGGCCAGGGAAGAAACCGCTAACCGGTCGTCGGATAGAGGCATTGGATTTTTTAGCCGCCAAGATCGCCAAGATCACCCAAGAGGGCGCATGGTGCTACCCGTCGCGCCACACTGCGAACGCCGAGCGTCGTCGGTTGACGATTCAAGGAGCGAGATTTACGATGACGAGCTTAGATTCTCCCCAATCGAAGGGGCTTAGGAAGCGATGAAGAAAACGAAAGTCGCCATCATTGGCGTCGGAACCGTGGGCGCGGGCGTGGCGAGGCTGTTGCTCGACCATGGCGACCGTACCGCGCGGCATGCCGGCCGCGTGCTGTGGCTCGAACGGGCTGTCGTCCGCGACGTGAAACGCGCCCGCGACTGTGAGCTACCCGAAGGTGTGCTGACCGACGATTTGAAGCAGGTGACGGCCGACGACAATATCAAGGTCGTCGCACAACTGATTGGCGGCCTCGAGCCCGCACGCAGTACGATGATCGAATTGCTCGAAAGTGGCAAGGATGTGGTCACGGCCAACAAGGCCCTGCTGGCCGAGCACGGACCGGAACTCTTCGATCGAGCGCGGGAACTCGGGCGATCGATCGCCTTCGAAGCCTCGGTCATGGGTGGCGTGCCGATAGTCGCCAATATCAGCCAGTGTTTGTCGGCCAATCAGATCGGCTCGCTCTGCGGGATTCTCAATGGCACCTGCAATTACATTCTTAGCCAAATGGAAGAGCGCGGCGTAAGCTACCGCGCGGCGCTGGGTGAGGCCCAGAAGTTGGGC
>JAGQOS010000034.1 GCA_020427265.1 Planctomycetales bacterium | reverse complement strand
ATCGGACAAACCCGATCGGCCGAACACCTGCATCTGGACGAACCAATACGGCAAGGCCCGAGTCTTCGCCACCACACTCGGGCATCATAACGAAACGATGCAGCAGCCGATCTACCTCGACATGATCGCCCGGGGTCTCCTCTGGTCGGTTGGCAAATTAACGGAAGACGGCAAGCCTTATCCTGGTTACGAAGGCTCACCGCAGCCAGCCGCCGAGCCCGGGCCCGAGCCGACAGCCGCCGGCGACTGGTCGCAGGAACAGGTGGCCAAGTTGCCGAAAAACGAGAAGCCGGTCTTCCTGTTCAACGGCCGCGACTTCGAGGGCTGGGAAGGCAACACCGGAAAGTACTTTAACATCGAACGCGGCATCATCGTAGCGAAAAACGGCGAGGACAACGCCCCGAACGTGAGCAACTACCTGTTGACGAAGAAAAAGTATCGCAACTTCCGCCTGATTTTCGAGAGCAAGCTCGTGCAATCCGAGATGCACTCGGGCATCGCCCTGTGGGGAAAGAAATTTGAAAAAGACGGCGAGCCGTTCTCCTATCAAGGCCACCTGGTCATGTATCCATCGGGCTACGGCTACTACGATCTATACCGCCGCAACTCGATCTATCGCGACCAGGGAGGCGCTGCCAAGAAAGCCGGCCGGCAACACGACTGGAATCAGATGGAGATCCTGGCGATCGGCGCTCGCATTCGTCATGCGATCAACGGCAAGCTGGTCGCCGACTGGACCGACCCGAAACCGGAACTGTGCGAAAACGGTCCCATCGGCCTACAACTCCATTCGAACAAGGTTCCCCAGGAAGTGCACTTCCGCGGTTTGGTGCTGACCGAAGATCCGGAAGATCGCATGGTGACGGCCGAGTAAACCGTGCGTGATTATGGAAGAGAACCCCTACGATCCGCCGCAAGTTTCGCCGCAAAGCGAAAACGTGAACGTCGGGAATCTCATGTGCCCCTGTTGTGAGGCGCCGATGGAATCGGGATACATTCACAGTTCGGCCATTTACTGGCGTGCATGGACTACCCCACATCGTAGCTTTCGGTTAGAGATGCCGATTCGTGGAACGATCAAGTTGCTCAAGAGCCCCACACTCAGCGCTTACCGTTGCCACACTTGTGAATTGATCGTCTTTCGCCACGGCGAGCACTGCGACGCTTTTAGCCCACGATAGCGTTCGCTTAAGTGACGTGCACTTCGCCAAAGCTTGAGCGAAGCGTCTCACCGGATTTATTATGGCCACGACGTACATATCCCAACGCCACAACCGATTCCGAGATCGGTGAAAACGCGGCCGACGTAATCCGGCCCGCTGGCGCGTCTGCGGCCAGTAATTCGCTGCCCGCAGGAGGTTCTTGGTTCGAGTCGATGCGCAATCTGCAAAGTTTTTGATTTACATGCCCCAGGGCGTCGATTCGGGCAATCGTTTCCTGCCCCAGGTAGCAGCCTTTGCGGAAGTCGATAGCCAGCGCATCGCGATTCACTTCCTGGGCGAGATTCTCCTCGTTAATGTCACGGCCGTACCGTGGCGTGCCGTGGGCAATGCGGGCGACGTCGAAGGCCTTGTCCGACCCCAACTCCGCGCCAGCTTCCTGAAGCAGTTGAAGCATTTTTTCGCACTGACTCGCAGGGCAATCTATGCGGATGCCATCCTCCCCGGTCCAATCGACGCGAGAGACTGCTACTTCAATCCCGGCAATGCACGCGTCGCCAATCGACAGCCGTTTGCTGGGCATGTCTAGTACACCCAAAGTACGCAGGACAGAAAAAGCGTCGGGGCCGGCAAAAAGCAATGCGACGAGCGTCTCGCTTACGTCCTCGAACGTCACGTCTTCCCGAATCACATATCGATCCAGGTGGGCAATGATCTTCTCAGCTTGTCCCGGCACGGAATGCAACAACAACCGATCGGCGAGCGCGTGAACTTCCACATGGGCGAGCACTTTGCCCTGAATGTTTGTGAGAAACGCTTCGCAGCCTTCGCCCTCGGCGAGCGACAGGATATTGTTGGTGCACAGGTTCTGCAGCAGCTTCGCTCGGTCTTCACCTCGAACGTTTACGTACGATTCGGCAACAAGCGGAAACACGACGCTGCTGCTAGCGAGGGCTCGAAGCGCCGAAAGCGTGTCGGACATCGAAGTACTCCGCAAAGGCTCAACCGCCAGGCAATTCGAGCACGTCTTCGTCGGCGACACGCACGCTGGCAAATTGGCCATTCGCCAACACTATGCACGATTCGAATTGCGAAACAAGCCGCTCGATTTCGTGCTCGTCGTGTACCGGGGCCATGCCGAGATCTTCAATCAAGTCATCATCGATCCGGCTCAAGAGAAAGAGCGAGCAGCGTTCGAGAGCACGTGAAATCACCTGCCACTGTGAAACGGAATCGGTGTCTTCGGCAGCTTCGTCGTCGTACGCGCCAAATTCGTTGTCGGCCAGGTAACATTGCAGCGAATCGGGTAACTCGTCGAGCTCCGTACAAAGCAAGACGGCGCCACCAGACGGATCCACGATCTTCTCGGCTGCCGCCAGCGCCTGAACAGCGTTCTGCCACGATTGGGCGCCACCGAGCGACACAATCGCGAGCCTTGCCCGACGAGGCGCCGTGAAACTCCATGCCGCTTCGCAAACGCGGCGAGCCTGAGGCCCAACTGTATCGAGATCACCAACGATCAGTTCCGCGATACCTACGGCCGCCGGCACAACCTTGACAAGCAAACGTATGCCGAGCAACCAGCCCACCTGCTCGGCCATTTCGCGATGGGTCGGCGCATTTTCCGCTGCCGAAATTGTGTTTTCTCCTAGTGCGGCGGAGTCGGCAAAGGCCGGATACAGCAACCCGAATTCGCCGCGACTCTCATTCGAATCGCCGGCGGCGACGCAGCTAATGGGAATGATCAAATCCGCATCGGCCAAAGCACGGTTCACATAGATTGGGGCCCCCGAGGACGCCGTTCCCAGAAACGAGAGTTGATCCCGATCCCCGCCATCGTGCCGCACACGTTGGACGCGTTCAGAAACTTGCGTTGGGAGGAGTGCATCGAGCGCCAAAATCGCCCCGTCGCTTGCACCTGTGTGTAGAACGGTAATGGCTTCGGGCTCCAAACCGCCTTCAAGCAACGAAGCAATCACAGCTGCGGAGATTTCAGCCGCCTGAGGCACGTCTTCGTCGGGCACGATGGTTACTCGGTCGCCAGGCACAATCGCCTGCGCGAGCGAAGGGTAGCCGCGAGGCGCGGCCAGTGCCTGTTGCACGGCGTGCGACAAATCGGGCAAGGATAAATCGCCAGCGCTAGACCAATCTGCCAGCAAATTGTCTGCGGGAACGTCAAGCGTTAGCGAAGACGCCAAGCCGTAAGGAAGCTTCAGTTCCATCGAACAATCAATTCCAGGGTAGTTTTCAGCCATTGACCTGCAAAACCTAACCTCCCTAATCATATCGGTCGCCGGCGCGAAGGGTCAACCGTTCCGAGCTGCCCGCGTTAAGCCTCGCGAATCGAGCTTTACCTCAAACCGCTCCTGCGAGAATAATAGCGGCAACGATTCATGTCGGCGTTCTCAGGGATCGCAGGCGAGCGACGCGAAGCCGGAAATGCCGGGCTCCCGTTGGTCGCCCAGGGGTCTTTGGCTGCGCGACCATCGGAAGACTTGACGCGGAGGATTCGCGATGCCTGTAAAGGCCGTACCAGCAGTAGGGAATTATATCGATTGGCGAGTTGCCTGGCTGTGGATCGCGTTGCCGCTGATCGCGACCGGCTGCGGAGGCCAAACGGAAGTTTCGAAAACGGAGGTGAATGCCACCAGCTTGTCGGCCAGTGACATTTTGGCACAGGTCAAAACGAAATATCAAAACACGACGCGATACGCGGATGCCGGCGAACAGTTCTTTCAGGGACTCGCAAATGGGAAGCTGCAGCGCATTCACACGCTTCCTTGCGCCGTAGCTTTCGAGCGGCCGAACCGTGTGCGAATCTCTTCGAACGGCGCCGTCCTGGTTTCCGACGGCCAGTTGGTGCACGGCGCGGTACTCGGTATCGACGCCCGCACGGCGATTCCGAATCAAGTGCTGGAGCTCCCTGCGTTGCGCACGGGCAACTATGACCTGCTTTCATCCGACGCACTGCTGCGCGATGCACTTGCGGGCCCATTCGATGCCCCATTCTTGCCACAGTTCGCGCTGCTCGTTGGCCAAGACCCGCTCGGAAAGTTGCAATCCGAACCAACCGTGCAAAGGGGGCATATCAACGAAGCGGAGTGTTATTTGCTGAATTTCGAGAACGACGGGGCCGTGCACACTTATTGGATCGATTGCAACTCGTTCATCGTACATCGCGTCGACATTGTGCAGGAGAAATTGCAGAGATTAATCGATCCGCAGCTTCAAATGGGCGACTTTCGCTTCCGTGTGGAAATGCACGATGCAATCTTGGACGAAGAGTTGCCGTCGGCGGCGTTTCAGTTCGAAGTACCGCCAGAGGCTCGACTCGTGCGCCGATTGGTCATGCCGAATCCTCCCCTTCCCGACCGGCTGGGCAATATCGTAAGCGAGTTTCACTTTGTCGACTTGGGCGGCAACACGATCGACCGCAAGACCTTGGGTGATAAAGTGCTGGTCCTTGATTTTTGGTTCACGAATTGCGAGCCATGCCGACAAAGCTTCCCGCTCTCGGAGAAGCTCTATCGAACATTTCGCGACGATGATCGAATCGCCTTTCTGGCAGTGAGCATCGATGGCACAGACATCGATGAACGAACGATCGAGTCCACCCTGCGTGATTGGGGCGCTACCATGCCAATCGCCCGCGACTTAGAACACTTCTGGTCAACAAGCTTTCAACTGCGCGGCACACCCAGCCTGGTTGTGTTGGATGCGCGCAATCGCATCCAGGCTTTTCACGATGGTCCGCTCAACGACATTGCATCACTTCAGCGTCTGTTGGACCGGATTGCCGGCGGCGAGGATGTCGCGCAAACGGAACTCGCCCGCCATGCGAGCTTGGAGCGTGAATTCGAATTGGAACTACAGCGAACGAGCATCGATTCGACGAACGATCTGGTGGAAGTTCTGCAAACGACAATTGCGCCGAAACAGGAGCCCCAATACCTTCGAGTCGAGAAGATCGCCGACTACGCCGACCTCAAACAGCCGGGAAATCTTCTTGTTCTTTCGCGAGAGCATGAGCCGCACATTTTTGTGCTCGACGAAGCCAATGTCGCCGCTGAAGTTGATTTAGAGGGCCATTTGATCGCTAAGCATCCGCTCGATCCAGCAATTAGTGTGAGCCACTTACGAGCGTCGCAAGTGAACGACTCCCAGTCTCTGTTCTTAGCCCATGCCACCGGTCGTCCGCATGTTTGTCTGTTCAATGAGCAATGGAAACTACAATGGCGGCATCCACAGGAGGATCGCCTGAAGGTCGGAGATACGGTGTTGACCGACATTATCGACGATGCAACGCCTGAGATCATCGTCGGGTTTTATGACGTCGCAGGGCTGCACTGCCTGAACGCGGCAGGGGAAGTCTTATGGACCAATCGCGCAGTCGAGAATGTGCGTTGCGTGGCCGTCGCTGGCGATAAGGAGGATGGCGGACGCTCGGTGCTGGCAGTCGGCACGCGGGGCACGATTGTACATTTCGACGCCCATGGGAAACAGCTTGACGAGTGGCGCATCGCCAATCGAGCCGTACTTGAAATGGAGACCGGTGATATCGAAGGCGAGGGCCAACCGGAAATTGCTGTCCTGCTTCTTGAGCCTGGAAAAGACACGCAAGTCGAGGCAGCCGGACTTTCGCCATCGGGCGAGGAGCTTTGGCGATATCGGTTACCGGACGGATTCCCCAATCCGCTCGTCGAACGGATCATCCCCGTAGAAATCTCGGGAGCAGCGGGCGGCTGGCTGTTCCCTGCGGCCGACGGCTCGATACACCTCGTCGACGCGGAAGGGCGCCTTGTCGACTCGTTCACATACGGCGCCGAACTCACCGGACTGGCGCTCGTTTCTCACGGCAACCAATCTACCTTGCTTGTCGCCACCGTCGAAGGGCTTTCGTCCTGGCGAATTGCGCCGCGCGATCCATAAGAGGCTTGAGCGGCGTGCTCATGCATCGTCGAGCACGTCGACAGCTTCGAACCGCTTGCCTTCGAGCATCGCCAGACTAGCGCCGCCGCCCGTGCTCACATGCGTGACCCGGTCGGCAAAGCCGAGTTGCTCGATCGCCGCAGCGCTATCACCGCCACCGATGATGCTCACTGCGTCGCTTTCGGCAATAGCTTCGGCGACCGCCCGCGTACCAGCATCGAACGGTGGTAACTCGAAAACTCCCATGGGGCCGTTCCATACTACCGTCTTCGCGTTACGCACCAGATCGGCATATTGCGTAGCCGTTTCTGGACCAATGTCGAGGCCCTCCATTTCGTCAGGCACTTCACCGGCTGCGACCACTTGCTTATTGCAATCGCTGCTAAAGTCGTCGCCGCAATGCGTGTCGACCGGTAGCACCAGCTTGTCGCCGCCAACTGCAAGCAACTCCTTCGCGAGATCAACCCTGTCAGGCTCAACGAAACTCTTCCCGACCTTCTCGCCTTTTGCTAGCGAGAAGGTATACGCCATGGCGCCGCCAATGAGGACGGAATCGCAAATCGTCAATAAATTTTTGATCACCAGGATCTTGTCCGACACTTTCTTGCCCCCAACGATCGCCACGAAGGGGCGCGCCGGATTTTGCAGCACATCGGACAAGTACTGAATTTCCTTGGCCACCAGGAGGCCGACGACCTTGGGACGATTGTCCATTGCCTGCGGCACGGCAAACATCGAAGCATCGGTGCGGTGCGAGGTGCCAAACGCATCGTTACAATACGCATCGGCCATGCCTGCCAATGCATGGGCAAACTCGGAATCGCCCTTCTTTTCACCCGGATGAAACCGCAGATTTTCCAGCAACAGCACGCCGCCTTCGCCACCACGTAGTGCGGCCACTTTAGAACGGGCGTCTTCGCCAACCACATCGGTGGCGAACGACACGTCTTGCCCGAGCAGTTCGGCGAGCCGCTTCGCAACCGGCGCGAGGCTAAATTGCGAATCGCTCGGTTCGCCGGTCGGGCGACCAAGGTGGCTCATGAGAATGGCCCGTCCGCCGCCGGCCAGAATCGTCTGAATTGTCGGCAACGCCATGCGAATCCGCCGATCGTCGGTTATTCTATCGCCGTCGAGCGGAACATTGAAATCTACACGAACGAGGACTGTCTTGCCGGCAACATCCAGGTCAGAAATCGAACGCTTGGCCATCGGGCGGCTCCATCTTCGCAGCAGTTGCTACGATCAAAGGCTAAACGAGAAAGCCTTTAATCTAACGACTGGTCGCGTGATCGAAAAGCCGCGAAATACGACAAGATGCTCCGCGCTGCTTCACTGAAATTCTAATGGAAACGACCGCCTTTGGCCGCAACCTACTGCGGCGCCCCTGTCCGCGCTCGCAGACAGATTTCGACTAATTCGTCGGCTGCCTGCTCAATTTCTGCCGGTGGCTCGCTGTCTTTTGCGGCTTGTTCCAGACGGTACGCAAACGGCGTAATCTCATCGAAACCGTAGCTGCCGGCTGAGCCTTTAATCTGGTGGGCCAAACGCCCTAGATCCGGCCAATTCTTGGCGTCGCGTAACTGCTGCACGCTGGCGATGCGTTCCGGCATTTCTTCAACATACAAATCGACCAAGTCGGCCAGATCGGGATCGACGCCAAAGGCTGAGTAGATCGGCGGCTGTGTTGCACAAGTCGTTTCGCTCATTCGTTTGTCCCCAATCGTCTGGTCGCTGCGTATTGCGTATCTCGGAACGGACGTAAGGCTTCCTTTGCCGTCGACAACGACTTCCGCGGGCAGCTGACCATCGCATTCGACCAGGCACACACGTTAAAGGAGCATTGCTCCGCGCTGTCGTAATGAAGCATACGTTTCGGGCATGGCGAAACGAGGGAATTGCACTCGACGACATTGCGCCAAATCACACGCACCAAGGCAAAAGCATGAGGACTGTAGCGAACGTGCCAACTGCAACACGTATAACAATCCCAGTGATTTTTGCAGTCAAGTAAGCATCTCGACATAAGCAAACTTTGCGCTTGCATTTTGACGACGTCAAAAGACAGCCGCGCACTTGCCGTTCGCGCTTCGAATCTTGATTTCCCGCAATGACTTTTAAGGAAATTGCGCTATGGCATCCGTCGCCAAAAACATTCTTCACGTAGACGACGACCCGCAAATTACGCGAATCGTCGCCAAAAAGCTGGAACATTTCGGATTTACGGTCAAGTCAGTTAACGATCCGCTGGCCGCAATGCCGTGCATCACGCAAGAGAATTTTCGTGTTGTTCTGCTTGATATCGAAATGCCCGGCAAGGACGGCATGCAATTACTCGAAGAAATCAAGCATCACGATGGTGGCGTGCAGGTCGTTCTACTGACCGGCATCGTTACTTTGCAAACGGCGCTGATGTCGCTCCGGCGTGGCGCGGAAGCCTGTTTCTTTAAGCCGCTCAACGACTTCGAGCCGCTGGCCGAGGCAATCGACGCGTGCTTTACCAAGATCAATCGCTGGTGGGCGACCATGGACGAGTTGTCGCGTCGGCGAACTGGCAAGTTCCCGGCAGCCAGCGAGCAATCCACACAATCCGATGCTTCCGCCGTTCATGGGTGAACGCGAGTTCGATCGCCTCCCGGTAAATAAGTCATCCGAAATTCGCACGCACAGATCGAACAAGCAAGCAACTTGGAAAAGCAATGACGACCGAAACAACAACTGGCGAAAACACGGCGGAATTAATTGCCGACTTTGTAGACGAGGCCGTGGAGTCGATCCGCGCTATCCCCTCGCAATTGACCGCGGCGCGGACCTCACCAACCGATGACGGACCGATTAACGCCGTTTTCCGATCGGTCCACTCCATCAAGGGCTGCGCCGGTTTCCTGGGGCTGAACGCCGTGAAAGTGTTTTCCCACCGTATGGAAAACACAATGGACGAGGTGCGAAAAGAGAAAGTCGAACTGTCCGAAGACCTCGAACGGGCCTTGGTCCATGGCGTCGATCTCCTGGAAGTAATGCTGCAGCGAGCTGTCGACGGCGAAGTAGCGACGGAACTTCTGCAAGAGGAATCTGCCGCGATCGCCGAAATCGAAGCGATTGCAAACGCCTGTCGTAGCGAGCTTGAACCTGAAGAACAGTTGCTCGAAGAGTTGAGGGCCCTGGCAGTCGAAGTGGCTTCGGCCAATGTGCCCGGCGCCGACGAATGGGCGCAGCGAATCAATGCGATCGTTGAAGCGGCCGGCGCCGAAACGGACACAACCGAAGAGTCGACTCAAGACCCCGCTCCCACGCCTGGCACGATTGAGCCCGCAGCGACGGCCGATCAACCGTTCCAGTGCGCTGGCGAAGACGTTACGGAGTTTGTTCGCAAGACAGCCGCAATTTTCCTGCTCGAGAAATCGGCCGACATCGAGGCGCACGCACCGAATTTTCTCGCAGCTATCGACGAGTTCGCAGCCTGGGCGGCGGCGCATCAACAGCCGGCTTTGCATTCCACATTAACCGCCGCAGCAACCGACTTTCGTACGATCGCCGACAGTCCTTTGGACCTCGACGCGAGTCTTCTGAGCGTCGTATGGGATCGCCTTCGAGTTGGTTTCGCACCGCTCGCGGTCCAAGCTAAGACGTCCCCGGAATCCGCCCCCACAGAAAAGTCTCCCGCGGAGCCAAAACAATCCAGCGATACAACATCCAAACCGGAGACAAACGCAACGAATGCGGGTGCGTCGAGCAACAAAAGCCGGTTACTTCGAATCCATGAAGACACGGTCGACGAATTCCTCGGTGATGTGTCCAGCTTGTTCATCACGGGTGAGTTACTCAAAGATCTCTACTCACGATTCAGTAAAGAAGATCAAGCCGCCACGCTGGTCGAAGAACTGCGACAGATCACGACCATGTTCAATGAACAGTCGGCATCGTTGCAAAAGAGCGTCGTAGCGCTTCGGCGAGTACCCATTTCCGGACTCTTCTCCAAAGTGCCTCGGATGGCGCGTACACTGGCCTCGCAATTGGGAAAAAAGGTCGATGTCCACTTGAATGGCGAGACCGAAGAGGTGGACAAATCACTTATCGAGGATCTCGATGCGCCACTCACTCACATGGTGCGCAACTGCATGGACCACGGCATCGACACGCCGGAAGAACGACTCGGGCGCGGAGTGAGCGAAGTCGGCAATATCTGGTTAGACGCCGAAGTGACTCGTACTCACGTCATCGTTTCGATACGCGACGACGGCCGCGGTATCGACGTGAATCGTCTGCGCGCCAAGTCGGTTGATCGGGGGCTCTATTCGCCCGAAGAAGCGGCTGCCTTGACCCATGAAGAAGCGCTGCGGCTGATTTTTCATGCTGGCCTATCGACGGCCGAGAAACTTTCGGATGTCTCAGGTCGCGGCGTCGGCATGGACGTTGTTTTAACGAATCTTCGCGAACACAACGGCGAAATTTTTGTCGAGTCCGAGTTGGGTGTTGGTACGACAATTCGCATGGAAATTCCAATTCGGGAAGCCGTCCTCGTGATCGACGGGTTGATGTGCCAGGAAGCCGAGGACACGTTTGTCATTCCGTTCGAGAATGTTATCGAAATCACAGAAATAACGACCAAACGGCTCACTTCCGTTCATGGATCACTCGTAGCTCGAGTACGAGACAAGACCTACGCGGCCGTGCGGCTGGGCGATGTCCTCGGACTCGAGGTCGAACCGGCGGGTGAAGATCGCACTCTGGAGGCGATTCTCGTGGGCGCCAAGACCGGCGAAGCTTGCTTGCTCGTCGATCGAGTTTGCGGACATCGCCAGATCGTTCTGAATTCGATGAGCAACGTGTTGCCAGGCGTTAAGAACATTGCCGGAGTCGCCCAGCTCGGAAGTGGACGCCTAGCGCTGGTTCTGCAGATCGACGATATGATCGAATCGCTAAGGCACTAACGCCTGCCGAAAATTTTGGCAAATTTTCCGCCGCGTAAGCCGCTCGACTGGATCACGGCCCACGTGTCTAGAACCGCTCAGGCGGTCGCTTCCGAGCCTCATCGAAGCTACTGGGCCTTCCTTCAAGTCTAAGCCATCACGCCGAATTTAGTCGCAGAAATGGCCTAATCGCTGCAATCCGTACAGGCAGAAAAGAATCGCGGCTCCAACACGTGTGAAAATAAAAAAACCGTGCGCATTAGTGAAGACAGCGAGACTAGGTTGACGATAGCAAGTGATGTTGTTGGCAAAAAAGTTTTGCAATTGTGTGCAGACTTCCTACCTTTCCTCTCGAAGGAGCCCTCCCTATGTTGAAACGAGCCTTTGTCCCGATGTTGGGCGCGGCTGCCTTGCTCATCATGAGCAGCGCTAACGCTCATGCTTTCGGCCTGTTCCACAACCACGGTTGTGGTTGCGACGCCGAACCCTCCTGCGGTTGTGCCGCTGAGCCGAGCTGTGGCTGCGCCGTCGAACCCAGCTGCGGTTGCGCTGTCGAGCCGAGCTGCGGTTGCGCCTCGGATTGCTGCAACAGCTGCCGTCCCCGTTGCTGTGGCTTCAAAGCCCTGTTCGGTTGCTGCAAGAACCGCTGCCACCGTAATCGTTGCTGCGAGCCGGCTTGTGGCTGTGCCGCTGAGCCGAGCTGCGGTTGCGCCGCGGAGCCCACATGTGGTTGTGCCGCCGAACCCAGCTGCGGTTGCGCTGTCGAGCCGAGCTGCGGTTGCGCCTCGGATTGCTGCAACAGCTGCTGCCGTAAGCACCGCTGCGGCGGTCTGCTCAAGGCCCTGCTGAGCCACTGCCGCAAGTGCTGCGCCCCGTCGTGCTGCGACGCGGCGCCGAGCTGTGGCTGTGCCGCTGAGCCGAGCTGCGGTTGCGCTGTCGCTCCTTCGTGCGGTTGCGCCGGCTAAGCTAAAGAACTGCCGGTTCAACGCGTACACCAAGGCGTTGAACACGAACGGCTAGAAAATTTAAAGCGGCCTTGCCTTTGTATGGCAAGGCCGCTTTTTTTTGTTGAAATGACTCGACGGCGTTTCTTGGTTTGCGGAATAATACCTTGCTAAGAGAGCGAACTTAGGCCTGTAGCCGCCTAGTTTACGCCTCCAATGTGAGATCTTCGCGAGAAACCGCCATGCATTCTCTTGGGCTGCGATTTTCGAATTGGTTTGCTTTTTGCCATGTCTGCAGCTATTTGTTGGCCATTCCGCCGAATTTGGCCGCGGACGATCCTGATTTTAATTTGGATCGCCTGATTGCCACGGGCGACGTGACGACTGCGCTCCAGGTGGTTCGCCATTTCGATCGCCATGTCGATCGCGATCCCTGGCTAGCCAAGATCTCTGTCAAGCAAGCCGACGCCGGCGATCGCACCGCCGCCATCCAAACGCTTGGCGAGATCTACGACCACGCTTCTCGCTGGCGTGCTCTACAAGCGATCGCGCAGCAGGATCAGCCACCAGCGCAGGGAGGCGGAGCACAGGCCGACTTCGAACCCATCCTCGAGCTGATCACTGGCACTATCCAGCCCCCCACATGGGAAGAGCTGGGGGGGCCTGGCGCCGTGAAGGAGTTTCCAGGTGGTGTTTACGTCGATCCGGAAGGCTTACTGCAACGAAACGACGTGGTGAACACGGTCGATGCCTCGTTGGAGCACGTCAAGAAAACGAACATCCCATCGCGAGCAATTGGCGAGATCCGACGTACATCTTCGTTGCGCAAGATCTCCTTGCCGCGATTGGAGTTGCAATGCCAGTTGCTTGCCGCCTTGGGCAAACCGCCGACCGAAGCCATGCAGTCGCTAGCTGGACTCACTAGAGTCGAATACGTGTTCGTCTATCCGGCATCCGGCGATTTAGTCATTGCGGGGCCAGCCGGAGATTGGAGCAAGAACACGGCCGGCATCGATGTAAACAACGAAACGGGCGCGCCCGTTCTGAAACTAGACGACCTTGTCGAACTGCTGCGCGAGATGAGCGACGGAGATCAGACGTTCGGCTGTTCGATCACGCCGCGTCAAGAGGCATTGGCGCGCACTCAAGCGTATTTGTCCGAGTCGTCTAAGCGGTCGCTTCGGCCGGGTGAGCGGAGTAAGTGGCTCGCAGGCCTGCGCGACAAACTAGGCCGACAAGACATCAAAGTTTGGGGACTCGACCCACGCTGCCACGCCGCAGCCGTTCTCGTGGAAGCCGACTACCGCATGAAGCTCGTCGGAATGGGCCTCGAAGAATCTGTACTCGGCGTAACGAGCTATCTCGATTCGGTTCAGGTCGCGCCTGGGCAAGCTCCTCCGCCGATGGATGTTCTGCGCTGGTGGTTTACGCTCAACTACGATGCAATTCAACGAAGCGAAGACAATACGGCTATTGCGCTGCGTGGACAGGGTGTAAGGGTGCTTAGCGAAAACGAATTACTCACCGAGACAGGAAAACGCGTCCACACGGGCGCAGCCGACGAGTTGAATCAGGCCTTTGCGGAAAGCTTTACACGGCATTTCCCTGCCTTATGCGACAAGTATCCGATCTACGCCGAACTTCGTAACGTTTTCGATCTCGCGTTGGTCGCCGCCATCATCGAATCGTGGCGTCTGGACGAGCACGTAGAATGGCGTCAAACGGCCTTTGGACGAAGCGGTTGCTTTGCAACGGCGTATGGACATGCCCCGAAAGAGGTGGACACGGTTATCAATAGTCGCGTCATCAACCGTGTTCACATTGTGGCTGGCGTAAGCGGCGGAGTGTCGGCCAATATTTCGCCACTCGTACGCGACTCGGCCATCGAAGTCGATCGTTACGGACGCCTTACGGCAGAGCACAAAGCGACAGCGGCTGGTCAGCAGCCGCGTGATCGCTGGTGGTGGGACTGAGCCTCAGGCACCGGTCGCCGGATTTGTTTTCTTTGTGGCGGCGGATCGTTCCTTGGCAGGCAACTTCTTCTCGGCCACCGGTTCAGCCTTGGTTTGGCGTCGACGGCGGAGATAGACGACCAAGCCGGCAATGCTGCCGGCAACAACCACGACGACCGTCAATGTCATGCCAAAAGTGCGGAGGAAATATGCAATATGCTCGCCGTAAACATACGATAGCCCGAAGAACAATCCGATAACCGCCGTGGCGCAAACGAGGTCGGTAAGAACGAAGCGACGAAACGAAACCCGCAACATGCCAACCGACAAGTAAACTGGTGATCGCACGCCTACCATAAATCGAGCGAGCAACAGGACCTTGAGCCCGTGATTGCGTATCATCTCCTCGAACTTCTCTTCGCGTTCAGCATGGAGGATGTGCGCAAACCAGGGATGTTCTTTGAGCAGATTGTGGCCAAAATGGTAGCCGATCGCGTACATCACCGAATCGCCGATCAGGGCGCCGACCACGCAGCTAACGAACGCCAACCAGGGGTTCAATTGGTCGTGAGCGCTAAGCACACCCGCTGCAATAATCGGTACTTCCTCGGGCACCGGCAGACCGCACCCTGTGAGAATCAAGAAAATGATGATTCCCAAATACGAACCCGGGTTGAGAAGACCGTCAAACATCGAATCGGGTATCGAGAAAAGCGAACGACGGCCACGTTTTATTGCGGCACTTGCCAGGCACGACCTGCGGAAACCAGCCAAAGTCGCCCATTTTAACACTATCGGCTTCTTCAGGTCTAGCCGTCCAAGATGGTTAGCGAATCGATTCCATGTTGTAAGATCTCGATGGAATTAACCCTTTTCCCCGGCACAACTAACAGACAGCCCACGCCGTGGAATTGCTTGCAAAGCTCGATTGCCGACTCTCCGCCCAGCACGTAGCACGCGGTTGCCAACGCGTCGGCCAGCGCTGCCGTTGGGGCTACTACAGAAGCTGAATAGACGCCGCAGGCCGGCTCTCCGCTGCGCGGATCGAGAATATGGCCGTAACGTTTTCCGCGGTACACAAACGACTGCGCCGCGTTGCCCGATGTCCCAAGTGCAGCATCCTGCAGCACAAATTCCGCGAGCGGCTCTGATTTACGCAAAGGGTGCCGCAAACCAACCGTCCAGCCGTCGGTGCGGTCGCCCCTCGCGCCGCGAGCCAACATACTGCTCTGTCCACCATGGAAAAGAAAATCGTTAATTCCCTGCTCTTCCAACCGTGCCGCACAACAGTCGAGCGCATACCCCTTGCCAAGGCTATTCACATTGAGTTCCATGACGGGGCGCATGAATTGGACACTGCAATCGGCCTCGTTCAGCCGAACGTGGCGCCAGCCGACGCGAGCTTGGGCTTCGAGGAGCACTTCAGGTGTTGGCATTTCGCCAGCCCGGCGAAAGAACCCCCAGGCATGCGACAGGGGACCTGCCGTGATGTCGTAGGCGCCGTCCGACGCCGCCGAAAGCTCCATCGCCAGCGAAAACAGCGAAAACAGCCCCGGTTCCACCGCGACTGGCCCGTCGGCCGCACATCGATTGAGCTGCGAAATCTCGCTTTCTTCGCGGTAAATGGACAACTGGCTCTCGAGCCGATCTATTTCGTCGAGAACTTCGATTGCCGTAGCTGTATCGTGCAAATATTGGCCGGCATTGAAGTACACCTCAAACTGGCATGCCATCGCCTTTCTGCCTACATGAACGAGGTAGCTCCCCGTATGCTGCGTCGTCTGCGGCTCGCCAGAAGGGCTCAAACTACTAGTCTCGGACGAAGATGACAGGCCCGAAGCCTCCCCGCCGTCTGCCAAGTTGGCCATACGATCGATTGCGGCTCGGCCTCGCAAGAACTCTCGACGTGATGATTTGCGTGGTTCGGACATACATTTCATTATACGATTTCAACGACGTTCGGCGCGATTTTTACCATCTTCATCGCTGTCCTCTCGCACCCTGCCGCTCCGCGACAATCGGAGTAGCGAATTGAGGTAATTTCTCGGCATCGTTCATTCGGATCCGGTCTCGTCGCCGCCTCCGCACCATCGCCATCTCACGAACGGCTCCCGCTGCACGATCCGTTTGCCAGATGGCACGTTCGTGTCTATCCTGACACGGCGTGGCATTGATGCCGGAAGTTCTCGATTCCTAACTGGTTCCCTGGAAAACGTCGTCGTGGAAGAACCGATCATTAGTGTCTCTGGATTACGCGGAATCATCGGCCACAGCCTTTCGCCCGACTTGGCCAGTCGCTACGCTCGCGCATTCGCCGCCACGTTGCAGGCGGGCCCGATCGTTTTAGCCCGCGACGGGCGGGCTACCGGACCGATGCTCGTCGACGCGATTCGTGCTGGCTTGTTGGCCGAAGGCCGCGACTGTATTGAAGCAGGCGTCGCCGCGACGCCGACTCTGGGCGTACTCGTTAGAGCTCACTCGGCGGCCGGGGGCGTTCAAGTTTCGGCAAGCCACAACCCCCCCGCGTATAACGGGTTAAAGGCCTTTGGAGCCGACGGGCGGGTCATCCCTGCCGTTGCCGGACAGAAAGTCATCGAGAAATACCACGAATCCCGTGATCACTGGGTGGAACACGACCGTATTGGAATGTCGCGGTCGCTCGAGGATTCGATCAGCGCGCATTTTTCCAAGGTGGCGGCGATTGTTGACGTACCTGCAATTCGTCGTCGTAAGTATTCCGTGGTCCTCGATTCGAATCATGGCGCGGGGAGCGTACTCGGTGAATTCTTGCTCCGAGAACTGGGCTGCAACGTCGTCGTGCTTGGCGGTGAACCTCACGGACACTTTGCCCACCCGCCTGAACCAACGGCCGAAAATCTGGTTGGCGTAGCCGCTACGATCCGCGATGCTCAAGCCGATATCGGCTTCTGCCAAGACCCCGATGCGGATCGCCTGGCAATTATCGACGGCAAAGGAACCTATCTAGGTGAAGAGTATACGGTCGCGATGTGTGTCGACCATGTGCTGCGTGCCACGCCGGGACCGATCGTTACCAATTGTTCGACGAGCCGAATGTCGGAAGATTTGGCAAACAAATATGGCGTGCCGTTTTTCCGGGCGCCGGTGGGCGAAGCCAACGTGGTTGATGCTATGCTGGCCAACGGCGCGGTCTTTGGCGGCGAAGGCAACGGCGGTCCTATCGAACCTCGCGTGGGACTTGTCCGCGATAGCTTTGTCGGAATGGCTTTAGTGCTCGATGCCATGGCCGCGCGCGACAAGTCGGTGGCTGAACTTGCTGCGGAGTTGCCTCGCTACGAGATCCATAAGACCAAAGTATCCGTCCCCAAAAACAAGATCGCGGCGGCAATCGACGCGGTCGAATGCGCTTTTCCCGAAGCCTCGGCCGATCGCATGGATGGCTTGCGCCTCGACTGGCCCGGAAAGTGGCTGCAAGTGCGCGCCAGCAATACTGAACCGATCTGCCGCGCGATTGCGGAAGCAGAATCGCTCGACGAGGCGCAAAGACTTTGCGATGCGGCAAATGACATTCTGGCCCGCGTTTAATCTACGCGACGAGTAGAATGGCCAGTGATTTCATTGCCGCAGAAAAGGCAGATGTAACAGCAGCAAAAGCCACACTTCGTGTTGCAGATGCCGAAACGCGACGTTGGAATATCGCCCGCGCCCTTGCGAACAAATTCTCGCCGCGGCCGAACTACCCGATGCGTTCTTTCCCGACCCAAGGACGCAACACTTGCGGTACAATGATAGAACCGTCAGCTTGTTGGTAATTTTCCATCACGGCAATCAGCGCGCGGCTAATCGCGATGGCCGTGCCGTTAAGCGTATGGACGAACCGTGTTCCTTTCTCACCTTTGCCTTTTGTTCGAATCGCCAGGCGTCGCGCTTGATAGTCCGTACAATTCGACGTACTGGTAACTTCGCCGTACTCGCCAGCTTCACCGCGGCCAGGCATCCACGCTTCCAGGTCAAATTTACGGTAGGCCGAAGCGCCTAGGTCGCCTGTCGCGGTGTCGATCACGCGATAGGGAATTCCCAGCCCATCGAAGAGCCGACATTCGATGCGGCACAATTCCTCGTGCATCGCGTCGCTCTGATCGGCTTCGGTGAATGCAAACATTTCCACCTTTGTGAACTGGTGCACGCGATAGAGTCCACGCGACGCGCGGCCCGCCGCACCCGCCTCGGTGCGAAAACAATGGCTAATGCCGCACAACTTGATGGGCAACCGTTCGGCTTCAATGATTTCGCCGGCCAACATACCGCCCAATGTGATCTCGGCCGTGCCGACCAAATTCAAATCGCTATTTTCGATGCTGTAGACTTGCGTTTCTGGGCCGCGCGGCACAAACCCGGTGCCTTGCAAAATCTCGTCGCGAGCCAGATCGGGTGTTACGGCCGGCGTGAAGCCCTCTTCCAGAAGCACTTCGAGTGCGTAGCGCTGTAGCGCCAGATCGAGTAGGACCGCTTCGTTTTTTAAGAAGTAAAATCCCGCTCCAGCAATCTTCGCGCCACTTTCAAAATCGATTAGATCGTGCCTCTGAGCGAGTTCGACGTGATCAAGTGGTGGGAAATCGAACTGGGGAATCGGCGTTGCACCGAGCTTCACATCACGGGCATCGTCCTCGCCACCAATGGGCGCTGCAGGATGCGACAAGTTCGGAATCCGCCGAACCAACTCATCGGTCTGTTCTGCAAGCACTTGCACTTCGGCCAGCATGGCGTCCTTCTGCTCACGCACTGCACGAGCCTTCTCCTTGGCCGCCTCGCGTTCCAACAACTCGACCACCAACGCGGAAATGCTCTTCTTCCTCCGCTTGCTGAGCATGGTGGCGGTCTTTTTGAACTTGGGTGGTACTGAAAGGGTGAGTTTGACCGTCATGGCGCACACGTGATCATGATGTGAAGTTACGTGATCTTCATTCCTTTGTGCGGCCCCGCATGAAACACTGGCTTCAGGCATTTCGGTTGCGTACGCTGCCGTTGGCGGTGAGCAGCATCCTCGTGGGCAGTGCATTGGCGTACCATGTAGCTAGAACGGGCGCGTCATTGCAGATGCCTGTGTTCAAGCCGATCGTAATGATCCT
>JAGQOS010000349.1 GCA_020427265.1 Planctomycetales bacterium | reverse complement strand
CGCTGCGAGGAAAGATGTTGAAGAGAAAGCCGGCGCCTTCGTCGCTGAACACAAGCACCGCGTTGAAGAAGTCGCCGACCGCGCGAAACAACGCTTCGCCAGCCGAGGTTTTCAGGATGAGTACGGCAAAGAGGATTTGCAAAAAGATTCCGCCGAAGACGACTCGCAGATTGATTCGCCAACGCGCTGTGCTAAAGCACCACGCAATGCCGATCATCGCAAACAGGCCGACAATGCTGACAAGACGTTCCATAAGTCGTTCGCAGAGGAGGAGTTGACCGGGTGCAGAATAGCAAATCGATGGCCATGGTAAAAGCTGACGCTCGCGATTGCCTCGCACAGGATATCAGGCGACTGCTTCGGGCCGAGTGCTGCCACCGTAGCAGAGGCTGTACGCCGCTGGGATTACGAGCAGCGTAAGCACTGTGGCGAAAGCCAGGCCAAACACGATAGCGCCGGTCAGCGGCTGCCAGAACTCCGCTCCACCAGAGAGATTGAGCATCAGCGGCATGAGCCCTCCGCAGGTGGTCACGGTCGTGAGTGTCACCGGACGAAGGCGATTGATGCCGGCCTCCATGAGCGCTGCACGAACTTCCATTCCTCGCTTTCTTGCCTGATTTGTAAAGTCGACCACAACGATAGCGTCGTTCACAACAATGCCTGTCAATGCCACCAGCCCGATAAACGACGCCAGACTAAACGGAAACCCGCAAGCCCACATGCCAAGGATCACGCCTATAAAGCTCAACGGAACGGTCGCCAGCACAACGAGCGTTTGCCGGAAGCTGTTGAACTGCAGTACCAGGATCGCGAAGATCAGGATGACGCCAATGATCATGCTGTTGAGCAGGTAGGAAAAATTCTTGTCGCGTTCTTCGTTCTCACCAGTGAACGTGGCTCGGATTCCTTCAGCGGGCGAACCAGGTGTGCCGACAAACGCCATGTTGTTGCCCTTCACCGGAATGAATCCGTACTCGGGAAGAATCTTGCTGCGCAAGCGTCCGAATACTTTGTCGATCGTGGTTACGTCATCGTCGATATCGCAACGCGGCATGACCGCACGATTGCGGTTGTAACGATTCACGCTGTAGAGGCCGACATCGCGCCGGAAGTCGCACAACTCGCCGAGCGTTGCCCGGCGACCGTCGCTCGAGGTAAGCATGAGCCGCTTCAAGTCGCTAGGATAACGCTGGAATCGCTCGGCAAGTTGCAGCCGGAGCGTAACGTCTTCGTCGTCGAGCGTAATCTGAATGCGGCTGTCGCCCGCTACGGCCGTCTGCACGGCTTCGGCCACTTGAGCCTCAGTCATGCCAAAGAGGCCGACGACGTCGGGTCGCGGTTCAATAATCATCTCCGGATTGTCTGGGCGGTAATCGCTCGTCACATCCACTGTGCCTGGAATGTCGCGCAGCCCTTCCATAATCCGCTCGCTCATTTCGCCAAGATGTTCCAGCCGCTTGCCGGTCAATCGCACGGCCACATCGGCCCCGCCGGGCGGGCCCTCCTCCACTTCTTCGATCATCATCTTCATGCCGGGAATGGGCGCGATGCGCTGGCGTAGTTGCGCGATAATCTTGTCTTCGTGTCGATCTCTATCCAGCGGCGAGAGCAACTGAACCATGATCGTGCCAAACTCGGGGCCTGTCGCCGGGTCGTTTTCGAGGCGGCTCGCCAAGCCCTCGGAAGAGCCGATTGCCGAAACGAAGTGCACCAGCTCGCCGGTCTCCTTCAATTCCATGAGCGCTCTGTCGATTACTTTAGATGCTGCGATCGTTTCATCGATACTGTGTCCAAGCGGAAGCTCAAATCGAATCGTGAATTGGCCACGGTCGCTCGGCGGAAAGAACTGAAAGCCGATGTGCCGCATCAGGAAGCCAGCTCCAACGATCGCCGCCAAGCAGCCGACCATTACCAGCAGGCGATTACTAAGGCCCCAGTCGAGAATCGCCGCGTATTGCCGCGTGAAGAAACCCAAATTTGGCCGAATGCGACTGTGTCCAGACAAGTCGAGTTCAACGCCAACGCCTGCATGCGAAGCCGTAGAATTTCGAAACTCGCCCTGGCGATACCAGCGGGCGGCGAGCGTGGGAATCACGAAGTGATCGACCATAATCGAACCGATTAACGCCACGCTGACGACCTTCGGCATTACACCCATAAAGTCGCCCATGATTCCGGGCACAAGCAGCATGGGGAGGAAGGCGGCGACGGTTGTCAGGTCGGCAGCAATGACCGGCAACGCAACTTCTTCGATGCCGAGCTTGGCCGCGGTTTCGGGATCCTCGCCGCGCTCGATGTGACGATGGATATTCTCAGCCACGATGATCGCGCCGTCGACAACCATGCCAAGCACGAGGATGAAGCTAAAAATAACCATGTTCGATACGGGCACTTCGCCAAAAAACAGAAAGATCAAGCCAACCGCGGCGCTCAGCGGAATGGCCAAGAGCACGAGCAGCGACGTGCGAAAGCCCATGGCGATGGCGAGAATCACCAGCACCAGGATGGCGCCCGAAACGGCGCTCGACCCCAGCACGCGAAACATGATGGAAATCTCTTCCGAAGTATCGCGCGTGACGGCGAACTTCAGATCCGGGTACTGCTGCCGCAAGTCGGCCACTTTGGCTTTCACTGCCTGCGCGGTTCCGAGCGTGTTGATGTCGGCCTCTTTGTTCACGATGATGGACGCGCAGTTCTCGCCGTCGAGCATGGCCAGGTTCTTGATGCGGCGATGGGTGTCGACGACTTCTGCGACATCGGCCACGGTTAGCAATCGGCCCTCCTGCTCGCGTAGGACGGCTTCGCGAATGTCGTTGACGCCGCGAAACTTAGCTTCGTTACGTATCGCCGGGTCGAAGTGCCCCGTGTTGAGCGAACCACCTGGGATCTTGGCATGAAATGCGGCCAGCGATCGACGCAAATCGGCGATCGTAAGGCCGTACTGGGCCATGAGGTCGGGGTTCACGTTCACGTGAATCTCACGTTCCAGCCCGCCAAATAATTGAGTGTTCGAAACGCCTGGCACGGTTTCCAGATCGTCCTGGCAGTCTTCCGCTATCTGTTTGAGCGTGCGCTGATCGAAGCCGTCGGGCGCGCTGATCGTGACCAACATCAGCGGCATGCTTTCAAAATCGATATCGGTAACGACCGGCTGAACTTCGCGATGAAGCGGTAGCTCATTCTTTACTCGCTCCACCAGATCCTGGACCTCGGCCCGGGCGGCATCTGGATCGACACCATCAAGAAACATGATTTGCGTAATGCTCGAACCGCGCATGCTCGTCGAGGCGATGAAGTCGACATTCGCCAGATTGCCCAAGGCCTGTTCGATCTTGCGCGTGATCTCGTTTTCGGTTTCCGTCGGCTGGGCGTCGGGATAGGGAATGGCGACCAGCACAACGGCCTTGGTGATGGCTGGCGTGCGCTGGACCGGGGTATTGAGCGCCGCGAGAAATGCGAGCGCAATGATAAGCAGCGTGGCGACTAGGACCACGCGTGGGCGATCGACGGCTTGTACGCTGAGTTGCATATACTCGGAATGCCGCTCTCTGAATCAAGCGGCATATGCGCCGCCACGGAATAAATCGCTATTCTCGCTCCGAAGTGCGATGGGCAGACAGGCTGGCCGCACTTGCCGGGGGTGAAGCTTCGGTCGCATCGGCGAGACGAACGAGATGCCCCTCGGTCAGACGATGTTGTCCTCGCACGACGACGTTGGCGATACGTTCCGTTTCCAACGGCGCGATCACGTCGCCACCTTGTTCGGTCCAGCGTGTGAGTTCGATGCGTCGCGCGCGAAAGAGTCCATCCGGCGTTGGCGTCTTCGAAGCGTCAGGCTGAGCATCGCTCGGGCGCGTGGAAGCAGATTTTGCGAGCTCAATCGGATTCGATTTGCCGATCGGTTCCACCACGTATAAATAGGCGCGATTGTCCCGAAAGATGACGCTGCTCACAGGCACACGAATGCCTCGAATTCGATCCGTGACTAGATTCGCTCGCGCGACCATGCCCGGCTTCAAACGGCGTTCTGGATTGGGCAATTCGATTTCCACCTCAAAGAGACCGGAACGCTGATCGGCCGTTTCGCTGACGCGATAAACCTGGCCCGCCAACAGAGGCCAGGGATCGCCAAATCGATCACGACCGATCAATTCGACGTAGGCGCGAAACACCTGGTCTTCGTCCTCGATGCTTGCTTGGTTCGCGAGACGCGCATTGCGGTCGACGATTCGCTTGCGGGCGAGGATTTCACCGAGACTTGCTTCGGGAACGCCCACGACGAGCAAGACCCGTTTGATCTCGACCAGTTCGAATGCAGGCGCATGCGGACTGACCGACTCGCCGGCATTGACGAAGCGGCGGGAAACGACGCCCGCAGCCGGCGCGGTCAAACGCGCGTCGGCAAGGCGTTTTGTCGCCATACGCGATTGCGCCTCGGCCAGAAGTTTGGCAGCCAAGCGGTCTTGAAACTCAGCGTCGGTCACGGCGCTGTTGCCTCGCTCGCGCAACTGCTGTGTCCGTCGATAGTGCGAGTTCGCCTGCGCAAGCGATGCCTCTGCCTCGGCTACTTGCGACTCAAGTAGTTCCGAGTCGAGTTGTGCTAACAATGTTCCTGCATCGACGGTGCTGCCTTCGTCGATGGGGTGTCCCTCGGCATCGACGCCGAGTTGCTCGACGCGTCCGCCAATTTCAAACCCGAGCGAGTATCGCTCCCACGGGCGGACCAATCCGGAATAGGTTGCCAGAACCTCGATCGATTCGGCCTCGAAGTCTTGAACCGCCACGAGAATTGCTTGATCGGATCGAACTTCGGCCGCCGCAGTTGGAGGCTCCGTTGCCACACGCTTGCGATTCAAAACGATGAGATTGCTGTTGATAGCGATCAACGCGACGACGGACGCGACGACGAGCATCACGAGAAGAGTGCGACGCAATATTCCGGATCGGGGCAGCATATTTCGGCCGGCGCGATGCCGGAAACTCTGGCAGCAAATGCAGTTACAGCAATGTTCGCTAACTACCTGGAATCATAGTCCGGTAACCGTTCAGCGACAATGGGTGAATCTCGTAACGCGCGCTGAAGGAGAGAAACCCCCTATGTTTGGGTTTCGAGCCGATCCAGGATTTCTTGGGCCGAAATCTCGGAGATGAGGAATTTCTTTTGAGGCGAAGTTGAGCCCGAAATCAGCTCGCACTGCGATTTCCTTAGGCCGAGAGTCTTGCTCAGGACGTCGATGATCGCGGAATTTGCTTTCCCCTTTTCGGGTGCCTGAGTGACGGCCACCCGCAAGGCTCCTTGACGTACGCCCAACACGGAGTTCTTGCGTGCTCCTGGTTGGGCGCGAACGTGAAGAATAACGCCGTTTTCCAGAGACTCTAGTTGAAGGTCGTCCACGCTTCGCTATTGCTACTTTTTCCTAGGGTGGGAAGTCTATTCGCCGATGCACCAAAGGAAGCCGGCAGTCCGCATGAAGAGACGGCCGCCGGCCACTGCCGGTGTAGCATTACAAGGATCGCCCAGCGAGTTC
>JAGQOS010000348.1 GCA_020427265.1 Planctomycetales bacterium | reverse complement strand
ATGTTGCACTGCGGCTCGTGCAGTGGCTCGAAGTCAGGCGCCGCAGTGAGCTTGGCATGAAATCGTTGGGCCAGGTCAAACGTCACGTCGATCAAGTCGGCGAACAACTGCCGGCCAAATGTCCGCCAAATGCCGTAGAGCCCGAAGACGGCAGCCCGTTTCGTGCATTCGAGCGTCCGCAGGCCGCTGTCGTATTCGGCCAGCGCCGGGGCCGAAGGGTCGAACAGGTAGGGCGCTTCCTGCTGAAACGCGGCGAAGCGATGTTCGCGATTCTTGTAGAAGACGAACGCGCAGAGCGCGGGCACGAAGAGCATCTTGTGCGCGTCGAGCACAATGCTGTCGGCCCGCTCCAACCCAACCACCAGCGAGCGATGCCGCTCGCTCAATACGGCCGCGCCGCCATGCGCCGCATCGACATGTAGCCAGACTTCGTGCCGCTGGCAAACGTCGGCCACTGCCTCGAGCGGATCGAAAGCGCCCACCGGTGTTGCGCATGCGCAGGCCGAAACGGCGATGACAGGACGACCAACGGCCTTCAATTCGCCAAGCAACAAGTCGAGCCGCGCGGGGTCGAGCCTGCGCCGGGCGTCGAGCGGCGAGCGAATGACTTGGTCGGTGCCCATTCCCATGATGCCGGCGGCGCGGGCGATGGAATAGTGCGCATCGTGCTGGGCGACGATCACGGGCCGCGGCCCTTCACGCGCCACGCCACGCTGCCAAACATCGGCCATCACCACGTTGCGCGCCGTGAGCAACGCCGTTAGATTTGCCAGCGAACCGCCATGGGTTACCAGACCAGCGAACGACTCGGCCGGAAAGCCGATCAACTCGCCGAGTTCGCGCACCAGGGCATGTTCGATGGCCGTAGCCCACGGCCCCATTTCGTAGGCGGCCATCACCTGATTCGTGATCGAGCCGATCGCGTCGAAGACGCCGGCCAATGGTACGCAGGCGGGCACTTGGTGGCCCAGGTAGCGAGGGTCATGCAAGTTCTGTCCGCGAGCGAGCATCTCGGCGGCGATCGCGCGGAAGCGCGCGTCGGGTGTGTCTTCTGCGGGCTCGGTACGTAAACTCGCGCGGACGTCGGCGATGTTCGCTTCCGGCTCGCGCCAGTTGAGCACGGCGCCTTGCGATGTTTCGACTCGTTCGAAATGTTCCGCCATCAACTCGCCCAATTGCCCGAGCGCCGCGCCGAGCATTCGCGGATCAAAAGCCGCGGCAATCCGTTTGCGCGATTCGGTGAACGTCGTGCTGGCTGTCGATGTGGTTGTCATCTAACTCTTCACCCTCGCCACTTCGAGCCATGCCTCCTCGCGCGGAACGGTAATTTGGCCAATCCCGTTGGGACCATCGGCACGGCAGATCATGCCGACAAGAAAGCGGTTGCCCTGATGTTTGAAGCTACCGGCCACGGCGCACCAGGGCGAGCCCTTGCCACCGTCGCCAGGGAGTTCGGCGTGTGAGAAGAAGGAGTTCGCAAAGCCCTGAGCGCTCAGTTGCGCCGGCCAACGGCGAACAAGCGGCAGATGCGCATCGACGACCGCCTTCATGCCGGGTGCAATGGCGTCGACCATCGCGCCCAGGTGAGCCAAGTCGGGCAACAGTCCGGAACGCCCGGCAGGCGCAACAACGATTGCGGCCAAACGCATCGGTGTATGCAGGATCTCGAGCCGTGGAGCGTTGGCGGGCGGCCCCGTAGCAGCCAACTTTGCAATATCGATCGTCAGATCGATGTCCTCAGAACGCCCCGGCTTCTTTCTTCCCAACAGCCCGCCCACAAAACGCACGACCACCAGCAATGCGAGGCCCAAAACAAGTATTGCCAGCGCAATCGGCAACCATGGCATTTCGGACGGCAAGATATTCGTCAACTCGGACATGCGATTCTCTATAACATTGACGGGGCTAGAACGCGGAGTTCGTATGCTATCAAATTCCGCAGCCACGGAGAATCGTCGCTGCGCACGCCGAAGCGCCGATTTGCGGTTTCGAACCAACCTCAAGTGCGCCCCTTTGCCCGCTACTTACTCATTCGTTACACTAAGGCCAGCAAAGTAGTGTTGAATTTGCTCCAGGCCTCATCGCTGCTTTGTCCCGCCCAACTTTACGAGATCGCACTGCTCCGGCATGCCGGAATCACGCCGCGCGATCGTGGCTCAATCCCCTGACGTTGCTCTGAGAAAGGAATCGGCATGGCTCGCTTGGTCATCGTATTAGGCGTCTGTTTCTTGTCCCTATGTGTCGCACCGCCTTCATTGATTGCGGCCGACAGCGTCCAACTTTCGCTTTCCAAGGGTGACCGCATCGCCATTATCGGCAACACGCTTCCCGAGCGTATGCAACACGACGGCTGGATGGAGACGCGGCTGCAGAGCCGCTTTCCGGATTTAGAATTATCGGTCCGCAGCCTGGCTTATTCGGCCGATGCTCTTGACGAACAGTTGCGGGTCGAAGGTTTTGGTAGCCAGGATGAATGGCTCTCGCGAGTCAAGGCAGACGTAGTATTCGCCTTCTTTGGATTCAACGAATCGTTTGCCGGCGAAAAGGGCCTCGATGACTTCAAAGGCCGGCTGAGCGGATTGGTAAAGAAGCTGGGCGAATCGAAATACAATGGCGAGTCAGCGCCGAAAGTCGTGCTCTTTTCGCCGATCGCCTGTGAAAATCTCCATGACCCCAATCTTCCCGACGGTGTCGCAAGCAACGCACGCATCGCGATCTATACGGAAGCCATGAAAGATGTTGCCGCCGAAAGCGACGTCGTATTTGTCGATCTATATGCCCCCACTCTCGCGGCCTACGAATCGGCCCAATCGCCGCTGACAATCAACGGCATTCACTTAAAGAGCGAAGGCAATCGCGTGCTGGCCGAGGCGATCGACGTCGCACTGTTCGGCGATGCACCAGAAAGCGATGCCGCCGCACTCGAAAAAATTCGTCAGGCCGTGCTCGACAAAAACTTCTACTGGTTCCATCGTTACCAGACGACCGACGGCTTCAATGTGCACGGTGGCCGTTCCAACCTGAATTACAACGGTGTAACCAATCGCGTGGTGATGGACCGTGAGATGGAAGTGCTCGAATCGATGGCGGCGCTTCGCGACCCGAAGATCTGGGCCGCGGCGCGGGGCGTTGATTACGAGGTCGACGATACACAAACGCCTGAGTTGATGACGGTCGAAACCAACTTGCGCGGCAAGAATCCCGACGGCTCGCACGAGTTTCTTGGAGGTGTCGAAGCGATTAGCCCAATGAAGACTGCCGACGGGATGCAGATCAATCTCTTCGCCAGCGAAGAGAAATTCCCGGAACTGGTCAATCCGGTCCAGATGGCCTTCGATACGAAGGGGCGACTGTTCGTTTGCGCCTGGGAAACTTACCCGCACTGGCGGCCGAAGGACGCGATGAACGACAAACTACTCATCCTCAAAGACAACAACAACGATGGCCAGGCCGACGAGTGCGTCACGTTCGCCGATGGCCTGCACAATCCGACCGGCTTCGAGTTTTGGGGCGGCGGCGTGATCGTGGCCATGGCGCCCGATCTTCTCTTCCTCCAAGATACCGATGGCGATGACAAAGTCGACGTGCGGAAGCGAATTCTGCACGGGCTCAGCAGTGGCGATACGCACCATACGGCCAACAGTTTCGTGCTCGATCCAGGCGGCGCACTCTACTTTGGCGAAGGCGTATTCCATCGCACTCAGATTGAAACACCGTACGGCCCGGTGCGCAATCGCGACGGCTGTATCTGGCGTTTCGAGCCGCGCACTTGGAAGGTCGACCGGTTTGTTTCCTATGGCTTTGCGAATCCCCACGGTCACGTGTACGACGATTGGGGCCAGGGATTCATTCACGATGGCACCGGCGCTGATCCCTATCACGATGCTCTGTTTTCCGGCGTTATCGACTACCCGAAGAAACATCGTCGGCCGCCGTTCCTTTACAACAAGCGTACGCGACCTTGTCCGGCGACTGAGATTCTATCCAGCCGACACTTTCCCGAAGCCAACCAGGGCAACCTGCTCGTGGAAAACGTGATCGGTTTCCAGGGAATTTTGCAATACAACCTGCTCGATAAGGGTGCCAGCTTTACCGGACAAGAGATCGAGCCGATTATGCAGTCGGATGATCGCAGTTTCCGTCCGGTCGATCTGGAGATGGCGCCTGACGGGTCGCTCTACTTCACCGATTGGCAGAACCCGATCATTGGCCACATGCAACACCACATTCGTGATCCGAATCGAGACAAGACGCACGGTCGCGTGTATCGCGTGACCTATCCGAGCCGCCCGCTGCTGCAACCGGCCAAGATCGATGGCGCGTCCATCGTCGAATTGCTCGAGTTGCTCAAGTCACCGGAATATCGCACGCGCTACCGCGCCAAGATCGAGTTGAGCGAACGGCCAACTTCCGATGTGGTCGCCGCGACCGAGAAATGGATTGCCGGACTCGATACGAGTGCCGACAACTATGAGCACGACCGCCTCGAGGGGTTGTGGGTCTACCAACATCACAATGTGGTCAATGAAGAACTGCTCAAGCAGGTGTTGCGTTCGCCTGAACCGCGCGCCCGCGCCGCCGCTACGCGGGTGCTGTGCTACTGGCGCGATCGAGTTGGCGATCCGCTCGGCCTGCTCGAAGTGCAGGCCACCGACGACCACCCTCGGGTGAGGCTGGAAGCCGTGCGCGCATGCAGTTTCTTTACTACCAGCCGAGCGGCGGAAGTCGCCCTGGCCTCGGCCGACAAGCCAACCGACGAGTATCTTGACTTCGTGCTGGAAGAAACGCTGAATCAGCTCGAACAATTCCAGTAATCGAACGCAATCTTCGGGTTGATCCCGGTTCGACGAGTCTCGATTGTCTCCTAAAATGCGCAACGCCGCCGTACATCCAATGAACATCGGGTGTACGGCGGTTGTCGTTTGAAGGCGAGCGACTCGACTCAGACGAGGCCGCCTATTCACTGTAAGTCCCTACCCAAACTCGACTTACAAGAAAATCGATACGCGACTGCGAATTGGTACACCAACTGCATTTTAAGTTCGACGGCCTGCCGGCCTGGCAATCGAAGAGCGCCAGGTCGCGCGGCTGAACATCGAGTGGTGAACGCCGAAGGAGGCCAAGAAATGGGAATCGTCGTCATGTTCGGGTGGCTGCTGTTGGCCCTGGTGGGCCTCGCCGCATTTCTGTCACTTGCATTACGCGGAGGTGTCGCAGGCGCCGTGCGCGGTCTGCCTGCTGTCGTGGGCGCGCTGCTGAGCTACGGGTTCGTGTCCGCGGCGATGGGCGTGATGGAAGGCGTATGGACGCCCGAGTGGGGCGGCTTTTGGGTCGCTCTCGCCGTGGGCGCGTGCGGCCTGGCTGGCATCGCCTATTCACTCCGGTGCGCCGTTGAGTTGTACCGAACGCCCAATCGAGAAGGGAATTAGAACGAATGATCGAGAAACAAAGAATCGCCGACGAAGAATCGCCGAGCCAGTGCGTCCTCTGCGGTTGGGTTGCACCGGCCGCGGCGTCGACAGCCGAGCAGTCCCAAACTCAATGTGCCGAC
>JAGQOS010000347.1 GCA_020427265.1 Planctomycetales bacterium | reverse complement strand
GTTTCGAGGGCCTCTTCGCGGCCCACGGGGCCGACACGCTCGCCGGTCTTGGCTTTTAGACCAACTTGCATCGTATCCAAACCGAGCAACTCGGCAATGCGTTCGCGCATGGGTGTTTTGAATGGCGCAAGTTTGGGTTGCTGAGCCCGAATGACGACATCGAGGTTGGCGATCTTAAACCCCGCCTTGGCGACCTGCTCCAACGCGACGGCCGCCATTTCTGCTGAATCTCGGCCAGCATTCTCTGCGGCATCGTCGGGAAACAATTCGCCGATGTCGGGGCCGGCGATGGCGCCCATCAGCGCGTCGACAATCGCGTGCAATACGGCGTCGGCGTCGCTATGGCCTACGAGATGCTTGTCGTGCGGAACGTCGATTCCGCCCAAGCGCAGCGGCCCACCATCGGCCAGCCGATGTGAATCCTCTCCAAGCCCAACACGAAAATTGCCCGTGGCTCGATCTCCTTATCCAGCGCTCGATTGCAACCGCGAGACCCGTTTGCCGTTGTTTGCCGACGCTAAAATTCGCGCCGAAAGACATGGAAAACCGCGAAAGTTGCTGTAAAAGTGGGTTTAGTAGGCAGATTATACCGGGCGCATTGCCTGTCGACAATCCGAGTGTCATTTCAAGCGAGCGCTTGCGTTTGCGGCCACCGGCTGCGCAAGATCGTGGGAAATGCTATTCACTTGGATGCCGCATTCTGCCCGGAGAGAATTTCCGCCATGTCCCCGCGAACCATCGTTTGGTTGGCCTTTCTGCCATTGATCGCTTCAGCGGCAGCGGCCGCCGAGAAACGTCCTAACATCTTTATTGCGATCAGCGATGATCAGTCGTTTCCACACGCCTCGGTCTACGGGTCGAAATTCGTGCAGACGCCGGCCTTCGATCGAGTCGCGCGCGAAGGCGTTCTGTTTACGCAGGCGATGTGTGCCTCGCCGGGTTGTAGTCCTTCTCGCGCGGCTTTGCTCACTGGGCAGAATACCTGGCAGTTGGAGCACGCCGGTACGCATGCCAGCTATTTCGATCCAAAGTTCACAACTTATCCAGAGCAACTGGCAAAGGCCGGGTACTTCGTCGGTTCTTGCGGCAAGGGTTGGGGACCTGGCGACTTTCGCAAGCTCGGGCGTGCGCACAACCCTGCCGGGCCATCGTATCGTGCGGGTAAGCAGGCAAAGCAAAAGGGCTATGTCGGCGCCTTCGAGCAATTTCTTAACGAACGACCCGCGGGCAAGCCGTTCTGTTTTTGGTTCGGCAGCTCCGACCCGCATCGTGGCTATAAGCTCGGTTCGGGGTTGGCCAAAGGAAAAAAACTGTCCGACGTCGATGTCCCTTCGTTCCTTCCCGATCGTGAAGAAATCCGCAGCGATTTGCTCGACTACGCCTACGAGATCGAACGGTTCGACGACGATCTGGCAAGGATGATCGCATTGCTCGAAGAAGCCGACGAGCTAAACAACACGTTGTTAATCGTAACTGGTGACAATGGCATGCCGTTTCCCCGCGCTAAAGCGAATTGCTACGAGTACGGTATTCACGTGCCGTTGGCAATCTGCTGGACCGGGCAAGCGCCGGGCAAGCGAGTTGTTGAAGATGTCGTCGGTTTCACCGATCTGACGGCGACGGTGTACGAGGCGGCTGGTGTCGAGCCGGGGTTAGCGCAAGAGGGGAAGAGCCTGGTCGGTCTGCTGCAGTCCGATCGTAGCGGCGCCGTCGAATCGGACCGCAAAGCCGTCTTTTCGGCGCGCGAACGCCATTCCTCATCGCGATACAATTCGTTGAGTTATCCCCAGCGTGCGATTCGTACGCGCGACTATCTTTACATTCGCAATTTCAAACCCGAGCGATGGCCAGCCGGGCCGGCGCAGAAATACGACAAAGCGGCTTATTCGGCAGCCGGCCAGTTGGTTGATGGAAAGCTCGGCCCAGCGCACGGCGCGTATCACGATATCGATGCGTGTCCGTCGCTCTCGTATCTTGTCAATCATCGCGACGAAGCGGAAGTCAACGCCTTTTTGGAGTTGGCGGTGGGGAAGAGACCGGCGGAGGAGTTGTTTGATATCCGCGCGGATCCCGGGTGTCTGCGGAATCTGGCCGCCGACCCCATGTTCGCGCGTTTGCGGAACGAGTTAAGCGATCAGCTGATGGACTACTTGCGAACTACAGGCGACGCCCGCGTGCTTGGCAATGGCGACGTTTGGGAATCGTATCCCCGCGTAAGTTCGCTACGTTGGTTCCCCGTGCCCGATTGGGCGGAACAGTCGCCTGGGGATGCGGTTTTGCCGGATTGGGTGCAGAAGCGGCAGCCGAAGAAGTGAGTTGCCGCCAGCGGCGCGAGCCGAACTTATACCGAAGCCAACTCGTCTTGTTCCTGGTCGCTTTTCATGTCGCCCGAATTGGGCTTAACTTGCGGCGCGAGCCAGCTAACTTCGCCGCCGCGATCCTCGGCGAAGAGGCGGTCGCGCAAGGCGAAGACTTCGGCGCGTCGTTTGGCGAGTGAATCGGGAATTCGCGATACGTCGAACCGTTCTGGTTCGAGAAACATCCGACCAGGATCGTCGAGACGTTCGTGGGCGGCCAAGCGACGCAGCAGGGCTCGCTCACGGCGGTTTAATTTGTGGGCGCGGATTAGTTCTTCAAAAAGCCTGCCGGGATGATGGTATCCTTTCCGCCGCTCGCTTTGCTCAAGTAACTTCTTGAGCAGCAACAGGCCGATCGCAGTGACCAGCAGCAGCACCAAGCCAATGATCACGTCTTCGATTTCGAAACGCGACTTGGTCTGACGAAAGTGTTCGCTTGCTTCGGCTAATGTGTGCTGGTTCTGGGCCAGCAGTGAAAAGGGAGCGGCGATTAGATTCATGAATTGCCCCCCTCATCCGCCGATGGCGCCATGTGCCGGGCGATCTGCCGAAGACTATCTTGAGCCGCTTCTTGCACGGAAAACGACGGATCGTCGACTACCTTCTGCAGCGCAGCGACAGCCGTCGTTGTTGGCGAGGCGGCTAGTGCGGAAGCCGCTTCCGCGCGGATCATGTGATCGTCGCAGGTAAGCAATTCCACGAGTTCGGACTGTATCTTAGGAACGAGCTCGAGGGCGACGGAGATCTCGATCGCCCGCAACCGACGCGTGCGCGATGGAAGTTCGAGTTCCTGGCGAATGCGGCTCAGCGTGCTCGGATCGAGACGTCGCACCAACTCGCCGGTGGCGTGCCGGGCCTCTTCTTCCATCATGTCGAATGCACCTAGGTAGCGCTCAAAGCTAAATTCCTTGAGGCTCTCTCGCACGGCTTCGCGTACGACTTCGTGCGGGTTATCGATGTTCATGATTAACGTGCGCATGGCGCCCGGAATACCGCGATTACGTAGCTGGGCAAGCGCCGTGGCTCGTACCTCGGCGTCTTCGTCGCCAGCGGCTGCGTCGGTTAGCTGATTGGCTTCGGCGCCGGAAAAGTCCTCCAAGGCGCGAATCGCCGCACGCCGCGCCTGCGCTTTACCCTTCGACAGCACGTAACGCAAAACGCGGAAGACGCTATCGCGTTTAACGCCCGAGAATTTGAGCAACTGGATCGCACCAGCTTGTTGGCGATCGTCGAATTGATCGAGGACGCTGAGATCGCCGGCTAACAGCGAGAAATCGTGCATGCGTCTCAGATTGCGCGTCGCTGTTACGTTCAGGTCGCCGGCCGACTTATTGAGCAGATGCCGAAGGAATTTCAAATCAGCTCGCTGCGCGAGGATTTCGACAGCAGCGGCCGGCGCGTTGTGCTCTTCGAGGAAACTGAGCGCAAGCCGGATGATTCCCGGACGCTCGCTTGTGCGTAATACTTGCACCACGCCGGCGTGGCTCGGGTGGTCTGCATCGTGCAAGATCTGCTGCAGAGTAACGTTATCGCGGTCGACAAGCACCAGGCATGCTTCGACCAGTTCGGTTTTCCGATGTTGTGGAAAATGTTCGAGCGTGGGTTCTAGGCCGGAAATTGCATGCGAGCGAAAACGTTGCGGCTCGAGCCGATGTGTGTAGTCGTGCGGCGTCGCCAACTCGTGATACAACGCTTCGGCGAGACTCAGCACCGTCTGGGCAACCAGATCGCTATTGGGGTTCTTTGTGTCTTCGGCAGCCGTAACCAGCGAGGGAACCAGATCGTACTCGCCGAACCAGAGAATCGCCTGGCAGGCGTTTTCACAAACTTGCGTTTCGGTGGACAGCGCAGCATCGCGCAACGCGCCCGTCATGCGGCCCTGATACTCGGCCAAGATCGTTCGCCAGGGGGCCGGCGCCGCATGAAGCCGTCGCAAGATTTCTCGGCATCCCGCCACGCTGCGACGCTCGAGAATCGTGCGCAGCGCTTCGTCCTGAATTCGCGGCCGAGGTGAATCGAGCGCAGCGATCAACACATCGGTAGCCGCCTCGTTGCCCGAGTCGGCGAGAACGCGAAACGTGGTTGCCAGTGCGCTGGGCATTCGATTGAGTGCTGTAATCTGGGAAACGCGGTCGCTGCGGCGTGGAAATTACGTCCGCTCTTCGTCCGAATCGACGAAAACCAGCCCGCAACTTTAACGCAATTGGAAAATTTTGCGCCGATAACCTATTTTGTTGATCGGCGCAGAAGCCCGGCTGGTTTGCTGCTACACGGTTTAGAGGTCGATCTTGTAAAAGGGTACCCCAATGACCCCGTATCTGATGGATCGCTGAAACACCATTTTTGCCGGCCTTTTTGTGGACTGGCTGAGGCTAAACATTTCCGCCTAGTCGTTCGTGCAACCACGTTGGGCTGGCTTGATTTTCGATCTCGTGTGCGAGAAGATGGGAAAAGCAGGGAGAGTGACCCCGTGCATTTAAGACGGCAAAGGGACGGGGAGTCGCGACGGTCGCCTTGGCGCACTTACCTCCCGCCCTCCCGATATTGATTTCTGGAAGGACGTAGATGGCCACACAAACTTCCGCGCCGCAGATTTTGGAAAGCGAATTCCTTGTCTTGCGCGCCAAGCTACTGGAAGCAGCAGCGCTGCTCGACCGGCTCGACCGTGCCGAAGGTTCCGTTACCGAGGATCCTCGCTACGTTCGCATTCGAGAAGCCGTCGCCGTGCTGCAGTCTGGTTCGCCTGATCGCGCCGAGCAATTGCAAATGATATTCAGTTTGCCCTACGACGAAACTTGGCGCGAGAAGTTCTTTCCCTAAGCGGCGCCGGCAAAAACGCATTCGGAACCGCGGCCACCTGTTGTGTGCCGCGACGACTTCATCCCATCTAAGTGACTCGCATTCTTATGTATTACATCGATCCACATATCCACATGGTATCGCGCACGACCGATGACTACGAAACCCTTGCCAAGATGGGGTGCGTGGCGATCAGCGAGCCGGCCTTTTGGGCCGGATTCGATCGCGGGAGCGTCGACGGATTTCGTGACTACTTCCGGCAGTTGACGGAGTTCGAGCCGAAACGCGCGGGATGGTATGGAATTCAGCACTATACCTGGCTCTGCATTAACGCCAAGGAGGCCGAAAATGTAAGCCTGTCGCGCGAAGTAATCGCCATGATCCCCGAGTTCCTTGA
>JAGQOS010000346.1 GCA_020427265.1 Planctomycetales bacterium | reverse complement strand
CGTGCCGCCGCACTCATTCAGCATCCCAATATGGTTACCGTGTATGATGTGGGCGAATTCCATGGGCAGCCCTACTTTTCCATGCAACTGGTCGAGGGAACGAACTGCGCCGAACTGCTACGCGAGTCGCCGTTCGAACCGGAGACGGCGGCGCGTTACCTGCGCGACGTGGCGAATGCCGTGGGTGAAGCGCATCGAAACGGAGTGCTGCATCGAGACCTTAAGCCTCACAACATCATGATTGAGGCCAAATCGGATAGTCCGAAAGTCGGCGATTTCGGCCTTGCCAAGTTCATGACTCGCAGCGACGCTGCAACGAGTGTGGGGCAAATTCTGGGAACTCCGCAATACATGGCGCCGGAACAGGCACAAGACGCTTCACTCGTGCAGCCTGTGTCGGATGTATACTCCCTCGGCGCGTCGCTCTATCATTTTCTTACGGGGCGTCCACCCTTCCAGGCCGCGACCGGCGCCGAAACAATCCGCCAACTTCTCGATAGCCAGCCGGTGGCGCCGCGCGAGCTAAGCCGTTCGATTCCGCTCGACCTGGAAACGATCTGTCTCAAATGCCTAGAAAAGGAACCCGGCCGGCGTTATCAATCGGCTCAAGCTCTGGCCGATGACCTGGATCGTTTTCTGCAAGGCAAACCCATTTTGGCTCGACCGCTTGGCCCCGTCTCGCACGCGGTCCGATGGTGTCGTCGAAATCCTGGCTTGTCGGCAGCAACCGCACTGGCGCTGGTCTGCATCGTGTCGCTATTCGTTGTGTTGGCAGCCGCTAACCGTCGCGACCGTGCGGCGTTGGCGAATGTAGCGCAGGCCCAGGAAGAAGCGAACGCCAGTTTTCGGCAAGCGCGCGAAGCGGTCGATACGCTGCTAACGCACGCCAGTGAAAATGTGCTCCTGAATCAACCTGGCTTGCAGCCGTTGCGTCAGGAGTTGTTGGCCGACGCGCTTGCCTATTACGAACAGTTCGCAGCTCGCGACGGCGTACCGTTGGTCGAGGATGAACTGGGGCTGCTGCACTACCGGTTGGGTAGGATTACGGCGGACATCGATTCACCCGAGAAGGCCGTCGGGCATTTCGAACGCGCCTTGGCTATTCAGCGACAGTTAAACGCAGCCGACGGTCGGAGCGAAACGCGTGGCGAGGCCCTTGGCGACACGCTCAACTTTTACGGTCAGGCTCTGGCGAGATTGGATCGTCTCGACGAAGCGGAAGCTGCATTTTCCGAGGCGATTCAAGTTCGTGAGCGACTGAATCGCGTCGTCAAGGAAACGGTGGAAAGTCGCCGCAAGCTCGCCAATGTTCATATGAACCACGGCCAGGTGTTAGCACAAAAAAATCAGAGGAACCAGGCACAAGAGGAGTTTGGCATGGCGCAGCAGATGCGCGCCGCGATCCTTAAGGATGATCCAACCAACACGCTCGTAATGTCGGATCGAGCAAAAGGGTTCTATAACTCGGCTAATCTCGCATTGAAAATGGGCGATACCAATGCTGCCCGCACGGATTTTGACAAAGCCGTGGGACTATTTCGTGAGGTCCTTGTTAGGAGACCGGAATGGCTCGACAACCAATATCGACTTGCGCTCTGTTATCGACGATTGGGCGACATGGCCGAAGGTGACGCCGAACAGCAGCAACTGCTGTACACGCAAGCGGCCGATTTACTGCAACTGCTTTCCCGCCTGAATCCTCATGTTCCAATGTATCACGCCGCGCTGGCGGGCATTCACCTCGGTCGCGCTGCGATGTATCAATCGCAAGAGGACTTTACAAATGCCACCCGCGAGTTGCACGACGCAGAGGTTATCTACCGCATGTTGACTGCCTGCGACCCGGTGTCGGCTGTGTATCGTCGAGATCTGGCGGCAACGCGGCTCGCACAAGGTATATTGCTCCGGAACATCGACGCTCCAAGGACGGCCCGAGAGGCCCTTCTCGACGCCCAGCATATCCTAGAAGCGTTGATCAACGACGTTGGTGCTAAGCCGCCTGACTGCGTCCCGTTGAGCATGGCGGTTCGAAAGCATCTGGCGGCCTTGAACAACCCGGCCGACGACGTGCCCGCCGCCGCAGGAACCTTTCCAGGCCCTCCGGAGCCCTGAGCCCGAAAATCGCGACGGTCATTCCAATCCGTCGTGAAAGATTGTCCCGCGTCCGTGCCGGTATTCGCGTGACGGGACCCTGTTGGCGAGTTAGAATTAGCGGACCTATCCGCTGCTTCCCTCACTAACATTCGGAGTACCGCCTCGATGCGCCAGACACTGCTGATCACGGCATGGAAGTTCGTCGTAACATTCGCTGCGATTGCCGCCACGCCGATTTGCCGGGCAGAAATCCCGACCAATCAACTGACGGAAGCTGAAAAACGGAGTGGTTGGCAGTTGCTATTCGACGGTCAATCCGCCGATCAATGGCGCAACTACCGTAAGGAAGATCTCAGCGCCGGTTGGAATATTGAGGAGGGAGCACTCCTGCGCAGCAAGTCCGGGGCGGGTGACATCATTACCAAAGAACAATTCGAGTTCTTCGAGTTGTCCATCCAATACCGTATCTCCAAGGGCGGGAACAGCGGTGTGATGTTTCATGTAACCGAGGATGAACCGCAACCCTGGAAGACCGGCCCCGAAGTTCAGGTGCAGGACAATGTCGATGGCCACGACCCGCAGAAAGCGGGTTGGCTCTACCAGCTTTATCAGCCGACCGTGCCGGGTTGGGTCAGGAATGCGGAATCCAATGCGGGGATCGACGTGCCTGAATACGTCGACGCCACGCGTCCGGCCGGCCAATGGAACGAACTGTACTTGCGCATCGCTCCGGGCCAGTGCGAAGTCGCTATGAACGGCGTCAGTTATTTCAAATTCCGCAAAGGCGACGATGACTGGAACAAGCGTGTGGCGAAGAGCAAATTCGCTGCGTTCGCAAGCTTCGGCAAGCCGAATAAGGGTCATATTTGCCTTCAAGACCACGGCAATGAGGTCGCGTTTCGCAATATCAAGTTGCGCAAATTAGCGGCCAATGGATCGATTCCGAATCCGGTCGATGGCAAGCTGGCCGTGCGCGCTGTTCCGGCGTTTCCCAAGCTGAAATGGGCTGGCTGGCAATCGGCGGAAGAGACGGGAACGGTCGCCAAGATGCGGCCGCTTTCGATCGTGCCGGCGAACGACGGCACGAATCGGCTTTTCGCCGCCACGCAGCGCGGTGTCGTTCATGTTTTCGAAAACGATCCGCTGGTCGAGCAGACTCAAGTGTTTTTGGACTTAACCGAACGTGTTAAGGATTGGCGCAAAGGCAATGAAGAAGGTTTGCTGGCCTTGGCCTTTCATCCTCAGTTCAAGAAGAATGGGCAGTTCTTCGTATACTATACGGCTGCCTCCGAGCCGCCGACCTCAATCGTATCTCGCTTTTCCTTGGCCTCCGACACTCCGGACCGGGCAGAACCGAATAGCGAAGAAGTTCTCTTGAAAATAGAACAACCGTTCTCGAATCACAACGGCGGTTCGATCGCCTTTGGTCCCGACGGTTACCTGTACATTGGCCTCGGTGATGGCGGATCGCGAAACGACCCATTGGAGAATGGCCAAAACCTTTCGACTCTGCTCGGTTCTATCCTGCGTATTGACGTCGATCAAAAGCCGGACGGCCGGAACTACGGTATTCCAGCCGATAACCCGTTTGTTCAGCGCGAAGGCGCCCGTCCCGAGATCTATGCTTACGGCTTCCGAAATATTTGGCGACTTGCGTTCGATCCTCAGACGGGTGCGCTCTGGGCGGGTGACGTGGGCCAGGATCTATGGGAAGAAATCGACATTGTAAAACGCGGCGGGAACTACGGTTGGAACTCCCGCGAAGGCACACATCAATTTGGCAACAGCGACCAGAAGTTCGTCGGCTCTCCGATCGATCCGATCTGGGAGTATGACCATCAGATCGGGAAGTCGATCACCGGCGGAGTTGTGTATCGCGGCAAGGATACACCGGCGCTCGATGGCATGTATCTCTATGCCGACTACGTAACAGGACGTGTCTGGGCGCTCGACTATGACCAAAAGACCGGCAAGGTCCGGCGGAATATGAGCCTACAAGAAGGCGGCATTCCGGTCTTGGCCTTCGCTCAAGACCAGGCTGGCGAAGTCTTCTATATGATCGAATCGCACGATGGGCAAAGCATTTTTCGGTTCGTGTCGGCCGAATAGCCCGCTCCGTGGCGTAATCGCGAGTTTTGTTAAATTCTGGTGAATTCTCGCCTTGCGCCAAGCGCTGACGCTGCAAAATCTGCACTCTCGCCCCTGGGACGCTAGAATATGGCAGAATTGTGCGGATACGAGCAATCACGATGTACGACGGTGCCCAGCCTTGTTTTCCAGCGAACACTTTATCAATCGAGAGTTGAGTTGGCTCGACTTTAATGCCCGCGTGTTAGAGGAAGCGGAGAATCCTTCCAACCCGCTGCTCGAACGCGTCAAGTTTTTGGCGATCTTCAGTTCCAATCTCGATGAATTCTTCATGGTCCGCGTTGCCGGCTTGCGCGAACAGGCGTTTGGCGACATGGCGCCGCAGGATGTACCGCCGGACGGCGTGCGCCCGATCAGTCAGTTGCAGATGATCGCGCAGCGCACGCAGCAACTGGTCAGCGCACAAGCCCGTTGTTGGCGCGAGTCGATTCAGCCGGCGCTTGCGAACGAAGGAATCTCTGTCGTGCGGCCCTGGCAGTTGCGGCCGACACAAATGGAAACACTCAACACGTTTTTTCAAGAACGCGCGTTTCCTGTGCTCACGCCCATGGCGATCGACCCCGCGCACCCAACGCCGCGTTTCCACAACCGAGGGTTGTACCTGGCCGTCGCGCTCGAGCGCGATTCTGCGTTGGGACCGGCGGAATTGTTTGCCGTCGTGCAGATCCCGCAAGTTCTGCCGCGTTTTGTGCCAGTGGGCGAAGGCGGGGCGCAGGAATTCGTCTTATTGGAAGACGTGATTGCCGATCGGCTTCCCGAACTGTTCGGCGGCTTTCAAATCAAGCACTGGACTACATTTCGCGTCACTCGCGATATGGACATCGACCTGCTCGACGAGGAAGGTGACGATCTCCTAAGATTGATCGAAGATCGGCTCAGAAAACGCCAACGTAGTGAAGCCGTGCGTTTGGAAATTGCCGACGGCGCCTCCGATGACTTGGCCCGCATGATCATCGAAGAAGAAACTCTCCATGTTGCCGACGAAAAGAGCGATGAGTCGTACGGCGAGGTGTATTGGATCGACGCCCCGCTCGACATGACGGGGCTCTGGGATCTTGTGAAGATCAAGGGATATGAGAATCTACGCGACAAACCCTTTACGCCACGTCGCGCGAAAGGCGTGCCCTCGCGGAAACAAAACCTGTTTTCGGCCATTTCGTCCGGCGACATCATGCTGCATCACCCCTACGATTCGTTCGATACGGTCGTGGATTTTGTCAAGCATGCCGCCAACGATCCAGACGTACTGGCAATCAAGCAAACGCTTTACCGCACGAGCGGAAACAGCCCTATCGTTCAAGCGCTGATGGAAGCCGCGGAGAATGGCAAGCAAGTGACCGCGCTGGTCGA
>JAGQOS010000345.1 GCA_020427265.1 Planctomycetales bacterium | reverse complement strand
GGAGATCGAGCAGCCAGATAGGCGGCACACCGGGCGCGGAGAATTTCCCGGGCGTCCATGGTCCGATCGCATCGACATTGATCGCCCGCGACGCCAACTGGCTATTCGAACCGAGCGGCGCCGATCTTGGAACGCAATGGCGCGAATCTGATTTCGACGACAACGCCTGGTCGAGCAGCGCAGCACTCTTCTTCCGTAGCGAAGAAGCGGGGCCTCCGGAGTTGACCGTCCTCGACTCGCTCGTTGCGCGCTTTCAAGCCGATGCGATTACCGGATTGGCCGACGGTGAGCTGGTCGCCACCTGGAACGATTCGGCAACGAGCGACGGCCAGGCGCAAAACGCCGTGGCCAGCGGCGACCCAACTTTCTATTCCAATGTGGCCAATGGCCATGCCGTCGTCCGCTTCGATGGCGATACCGATCAGCTGCGTATGGAAACATCGCCGGGGATCGATGGCGCGACAGGCTTCGTTTACTTCGCCGTCGTACGCGCCGATCGCGCCCAAGAAGACGGCGGCGTGACCGACGGCGGTGGCGATTATCTTTTCGATCGCCATATTCTCAATAGTGGCAGCCCGCTCGTATCGCTCAAGGCTGTCGGTGGCCGCTTTGGATATCAAACACGCTACGACAGCGGCGGTGGCATTGGCGGGCCCATTTCGACCACGCCGATTTCAACTGCCGAGTTTCAAATTGTCGCCGTTCGACGCAACGTGACTCAAAGCCAATTTGAAATTTGGGTCGATGGCCGGCTCGAAGGAGCGACCCCCGACGACGGCCAAGCGCTCACGCCCGAGGCAATCAGCATTGGCCGCCACGCAACGGCGCCGACCGGCGGCTTTAGCGGCGACATGGCCGAGTTGCTGATGTACGACTCGCAACTCTCCGACGAGCAGATGCGCGACGTGACAAAATACCTAGCCGCTCAATACGACGTCGTAACCCAGTTCGGCCCCGGACCGCGCAACACCGAAATTGCGGCCGAGCAATCGACCTATTACTTTCGGCACGAGTTCAACTTTGCCGGTGATCCGACACAAACCGAGTTGCTGCTCGAACCGATCGTCGACGACGGAGCCGTTGTCTACCTGAACGGGCAGGAAGTTTGGCGTACGAATCTGGCCGCTGGCGACATCGGATTTTCCACGCCGGCCCAGGCCGAGATCGACGATCCTACGTCGATCGGCAATGTGCCGATTTCCAACGCCACGCTCAATGTGGGACGCAATGTACTGGCCGTAGAATTGCACGAAGCTGTGACGAGCAATGACGCCCTTTTCGGCGTTGAGTTGACAGCCTTCGAATCGCTTCCTGATCCGTTGGCCACGCCGCCGCTGGTCATCAACGAAATGGCGGCCGCCGGCCAAGACTTCTGGCTGGAGCTAGCCAATACAACCGATCAACCGCTCGCGTTAGCTGGATATGTCGTTTCCGTCGAAAACAACCCGGCTACCGAGTTTGAGTTTCCCGACGCGCAGCTTCCGCCCGGCGCAACAACCGTCGTCGGCGGCGACCAATTGGGATTTGCCCCCCTGGCCGGCAATCGTGTCTTTCTTTTCGCACCGGGTCGTGTCGAAGTTGTGGATGCGCAAATCGTCGACACGGAGGTTCGCGGCCGAATTTCACCCACAGACACCGGTTGGCTCTGGCCCAGTGCAGCCACGCAAGGCGCTGGCAATCAATTCGATTTGGTAGACGACGTCGTCATCAATGAAATCCTCTATCACGGTCCCGCTCAATTCGCCGCCGCGCCGATATCGGTCTTCGAAGGAGATACTTCGTGGCGGTACGACGATTCGGGAGACGATTTGGGCGTGGCGTGGCGTGAAGCGGGCTTCGACGATTCGGCGTTCGCCACCGGATCGTCGCTGTTTGGTTTTGGCGCACCCGTCGATTACTCGTCGCTTGTGCTGGCCGACTCGCCCGTCTCCTATTGGAACTTCGACGAATCCGATTCTGGCGCTCAAACGGCCGTCGACCAAACCGGTGACAACCATGGCGTCTTCGGCGGCGCCGCTGGACGCACGGCCGGGCTTGCTGGCCTGGGTGCGGCGAGATTTACGGGAACTCTTGGCGATCATGTGAATGTTGGCGACGGCGGCGGCGACTTCGCGTTCAGCAGCGGAATGACCATCGAAGCGGTCGTCGCACCCGATGCCTCTCTGGGCACGACCCACCAATTCGAAGAAATCTTTCGCAAGGAAGATGGAAACAATCGCATCCTCTTTTCGTTCCAGCAATTTGGCACGATCCTGTCGTTCGGCATCAACGATGGCGGCGGCTACGCCGAACTCGACATGCCACTCGACGGCCTGGCCGGCCGGCCGACTCTAGACGACCTGACCGACGGCCAACCGCATCATCTAGCGGGCGTTTATAACGCCTCGACAGGCGAAAAACAGATTTGGGTCGACGGAGCGATCGCCATGAGCGCGATAGCCAGTCCTGGTGTCGACATGGTCAGCGGCGGCGCAGCCGCGGCGTTCATCGGCAGCAGTGGCGGTTCTAGCGAACCGTTTTCCGGCATCGTCGACGAAGTCGCCCTTTACGACCACGCCCTTGCCGCCGAGCGAATCGTGGCCCATGCCGAAGCAGCGGAGCACATCGAAATCGCTACGGCACTCGCGGCGGGCCACGCCACGTATTACTTCCGCAAGCAGTTTGATGCACCTGCCGACCTGAGCGGCGCTCTGCTTTCGCTCAACGCCACGCTCGACGATGGCGCGGTGTTCTATCTCAACGGACAGGAAATCTACCGGCACAATCTGCCGGCGGGTCCGGTCGACGCGAACACACGTGTCGCCAGTCCGCTCGGCGCGCCGGATCGCGTCGCCTCACTGGCGTTGCCGACCGAGTTCTTGCGACCGGGCGAAAATGTTTTCGCCGTAGAAATTCACCAGGCCGCGGGCGACGACACCGATCTTTACTTCGCGGCCGACTTGCAACTTGGCTTCGAGTTTGCCGAATCGCCACTCGAATGGATCGAATTGACCAATCGTGGCGCGGCGCCGGTTGACCTTTCCGGATGGCGACTCGATGGCGGTGTATCTTTCCAGTTCCCGCCCGCAACGGAGATTGCGCCCGGCGAGTATTTGGTCGTCGCCAGCGATCCCACGACCATGGCGAGCGTTTATTCCGGTCTCACGGCGATAGGTCCCTGGCAGGGACAACTTTCCGACTCCGGCGATGAAATCGTGTTGCGCGACGCACGTGGGAATCCGGCCGATCAACTGCGCTACTACGATGCCGGGCGTTGGGACGAAACGGCCGATGGCGGCGGCGCCACACTCGAACTGCGCGACCCGCGTGCCGACAATGCGATTGCCGAATCGTGGCAGGCGAGCGACGAAAACGCCAGTACCGAGTGGCAAACGATAACTTATCGCGGCATCGCTGCGCCCAGCGCGATCGGTCCCGACGGCGTTTATCACGAATTCGTACTGGGCCTGATTTCCACCGGCGAAGTGTGGATCGACGATCTATCCGTTGTAGAAGACCCGGACGGCGCCGCCACACAATTACTCGCTAACGGCGATTTCGAACAAGGGACCGATGCTTGGCGACTGCTGGGTAATCATCGCCATTCCCAGGTGATCGCCGACCCCGAAAACGCCGGCAATCAACTTTTGCAGCTCGTCGCGACGGGGCCGACGGAGCACATGCACAACCATCTCGAAACCACGTTCGCCGACAGCCAGCAAGTTGAAAACGGCACGGTGTACGAAATCAGCTATCGAGCGAAGTGGGTCGCGGGATCTTCGCAGGTAAATACACGGCTCTATTTCAATCGGCTCGCACGGACCACGACTCTCGCGCGCTCCGCCGCGCCGGGAACGCCTGGCGCGGCAAATTCGCGGTTTCTCGCTAATGCCGGACCGGTGTTCGACGGCCTGTCGCATTCGCCGGTCACGCCGGCGGCTGGCGAACCGATCGACGTTAGCGTTTCGGCCAGCGACCCCGATCAACTGGCTTCGATCGTCCTTCGCTATTCCGTCGATGGCGGGCCGTTTGTAGAGATGCCAATGACGTTTACCGCGGGCGGCCGGTACACGGCGCAGATTCCCGGACAAGCCGCTGGTGCGATCGTCCAATTCTATGTGGAAGCGGCCGATATGCTCGGCGCGACGGCGCATTTCCCCGCCGCCGGCCCCGAATCGAGGGCCCTGCTCAAGGTCGATGAAGGGCTCGAGGCGACCAACGGATTGCACAACCTGCAGATCATTCTCACGCCCGCGGATCGCACTTGGCTTCATACCGACATCAATTTGATGAGCAACGATCCGATCGGGGCGACCGTCATCTATCAGGGCGAAGCGTACTACGATGTTGGCGTTCGGCTCAAGGGAAGCGAACGCGGCCGAGTCACCGTGCAGCGGTTAGGATTCCGCCTGACCTTCAATCCAGAACAGCTTCTGCGCGGAGTGCACGATCGCGTGGCTATCGACCGCTCCGAAGGTGGCGCGACCGGCCAGCGTGAAATGCTCACGAACCAGATGATGACGCACGCAGGCAGTGTTTCGGGCGAATTCAACGACCTGATCCAGGTCATCGCCCCGCGCATCGAGCACACCGGACAAGCCGAACTGCAACTGGCCCGCTTTGGCGATGTCATGCTCGAGAGTCAATTCGAAAACGGCAACCTCGGCAACATCCACGAATACGAATTGATCTACTATCCAACCACCGTGAACGTCGACGGTTACAAAGTGCCACAGCCCGATAGCGTTTTGCGCACGGCAATTCGCAATCTCGGCGACAGCCCGGAAGATTACCGCTGGACCTTCCTGCTCAAGAACAACCGCGAACGCGACGACTTCGGCAGTCTCATGGAATTCGCCCGCGTGCTAGAACTGACCGGCGACGCGTTTCTCGCTGATATTTCTCGAGTGATCGACGTCGAACAGTGGTTGCGTAACCTGGCGTTGGCCGGTGTCACTGGCGTGGGCGATCAGTTTTTCGATAACGCGTTCCATAATGCCGTATTTTACGAGCGTCCCGCAGATGGTCGTTTCCTCTACTTCCCGCACGATCTCGACTTCGCCTACAGCACGACGCGTTCCATTTTGCAGAACAACGAGTTGAACAAGCTCATTGCCCGCCCTGCCTGGGCGCGGCTCTATTTCGGGAACGTGCTCGATGTGATCGATACGACCTTCAATCTCGACTACATGACCTATTGGGCCGATCATTTCGGCAATCTGCTGCCGGGCCAGAACTTCGATGGCCACTTGGCCGCGCTCGATGCGCGCTCGCAGAATGTGCGAGCGCAACTCTTACAGGAAGCGCCGCAGATCGCGTTCGCCATTACCACGCCCGATGGCCAATCCGTCGACCAAACAGAGTTTGTCATCGAAGGAACGGCTTGGGTCAACGCGCGCCATTTGCGGTTGGCCGGTCAGGCACAGCCACTCGAGGTCGAGTGGATCGACCTGAACACCTGGCGCGTGGTCGTACCACTTGCCGCCGGCGAGAACCAGATCGCGATCGAAGCCTACGATTTTCAAGGCGATTTGCTCTCCAGCGAAGCGATTACCGTAACCAGCACCGATGCGTCGGCTCGCGTCAGCGATTCCCTTCGCATTGCCGAGGTGAATTATCATCCG
>JAGQOS010000344.1 GCA_020427265.1 Planctomycetales bacterium | reverse complement strand
CGAGCTATCGGCTGCCTGATAGGTATCGAACGGACCAACAAAGTAATAGGCACGAACACTACGCGACGCGTGCCGGCATTGGCACGAATGACTAGTTCGCCCATGACAACGAGAACTTCGGCAACGGGCATCGGAAACAGACGTCAGGCAACCCCAGACCAAGAACACGCACATGTACACTCGAAACGCACGCATGGTCGCACCCTTCAAAAAAGAGAAATTACCCCTGTCTAACCGAGGTGGTGGCCGTGATAGGGGGGCCAAGAAATTTGGCAGCGTAAATATATCGCCGGCCAATCGACTTGCAAGTGAATTCTTTAGAAATCTGTGCGGCTACCTGAACGCCTGGAATTAGCTAATGAGCCGCGACCGAGACACGGGTGCTTGGGCGATGTCGTCGCGCCCAAGCGACGCGATAAGCGGCGCAACCTCACGGAACACATCCCAGCCCTAGTTTCCCAACGGCAGGTCGGCGCCACGTTGCCACGCTTTCCGGAATTGCTCCATCCGCTTACGATTCGCGCCCAGATCGCTGTGGCCCACGCGCGACGCGGAGCGGAAGTGAATCACCCCGTTCTGTTCGTCGTAGAGAAACTCGACATCGTCGACAAAGCGGAACAGGCGGCTGGTGGCTTCAGCGTGCAGATAAGCGCCGTCTGCGGTCACAATCCGCACGCGCGGCAGTGCGGCCAAGGCTTCTTGAATGCGGGCCATGGCGTCGGCCGTCGAGCCGGAAAAAACGACCGGTTCGATCGCGTGTTGCTCGTCTGTGGCGCGCGTGGAAACACAGTTAGGCGAGGCCGGGCACGCGGCCAGTTGGCCGTTGCGAACACCAAGATTCTCGGGAATGGGGGGCATTCTCGCGACCAATTGTAAGGCGAGGGGAGCAATAACGACAACCAGCACGGTGGCGTAGACTAAGCGTTTTTTCATTGGGCGGCAATCGTAAGTTGCGAATCGGCATCGCCATGAATCCGGAAATGACGGGGCAGCGCGATCCACATCCGTCTTGGCAAATTGTAATCGATGGGCCAGAATTTTGTCACAGGCAGTAAACAAGCAACACATCGTCTCAGGGAGAGTCATTGGATGGCCGAGTCGAACGACCGTCCCGCTCGCGCCGCTTCGTGGCGCGAACGCTGGTACGAAATTATCTTCGAGGCCGACACACCGGCGGGCAAGTTGTTTGATGTCGTGCTGTTGATCGCCATCGTGCTCAGCGTGTTGGTTGTGATGCTCGAAAGTGTGAAGTCGATTGGCGAAGACGCCCGCTTCGGCCGTTGGCTGATCGCAGCCGAATGGTTTTTTACGCTGCTCTTTACCGCCGAATACCTGGCCCGACTGGCCTGCGCCCGCCGCCCCGGCAAGTACGCGCTAAGTTTTTTCGGTATCGTCGACCTGCTGGCGATCTTGCCGACCTATTTCATGGTGCTTTCGCCCGGGGCGCAGCGACTCACCGTCGTACGGTCGTTTCGGCTGTTGCGAGCCTTTCGTATTTTTAAGCTTGCGCACATGCTCAACGAAGCGACCGCCCTGCGTCGGGCCATTTGGGCGAGCCGCTCGAAGATCAGCGTGTTTTTGGCGTTCATCGTGATCGTGGTCGTCATCGTAGGCTCGGCCATGCATTTGATCGAAGGCGAAGAAAGCGGCTTTACGTCGATTCCACAAAGCATGTACTGGGCGATCGTCACGATGACCACAGTCGGCTACGGCGATGTCGCGCCGCAAACACCGCTGGGCAAGGCCCTGGCCGCTACGATCATGATGCTCGGTTACAGCATGATCATCGTGCCCACAGGCATCGTGACGGCCGAGTTAACCAGCGGCGCCGGGCCGCAACCGCTTACGACTCAGGTGTGTCCGCATTGCATGGCCGAAGGGCATGACCACGACGCCGGCTTCTGCAAGTTTTGCGGCGGCCGGCTGTAATGTTCGGCCCAAAACACGTTCTCCTAGAATGCTTCTCGACTCATCGCCAACAGCTCGGCGTTGCGTCAAAAGTCTCGTGAGCGAGATTTCTGGTCGGTCTCGGGTGCGCTCTCATCGGCAAGTTGCGCGGTCGCGGCCGAGAGCGCGACGGAGAGTGCGGCGACAAGGTCGAGCGAGCTGACGATTCCCAGCACGGCGCCTTCGGCGTCGACGACCGGCAGCCGATGTATGTGCGCCGCGCACATCTGTTGGGCAGCCTCGGCGATCGTGGCTTCGGGAGCGATCGTCTGTATGGCCTCGGTCATGTGCAAGAAGACCCGATCGTCGGCCAGTTCTTCAGCCGTGAGCGCGCGGGCGGAAAATTCTTCGAGCATTTCGCGCGCCTCGCGTCGCTGCGCGACCGGGTCGGCTTGCGGTTCGGGCGCCAACCGACGCATGAAGTCGGCGGCCGTAAGCATGCCAACACAGTGCTGTTGTTCGTCGACGACCGGGACGCCGGAAAGCTCGTGGCGGACCATAGACACGGCGATATCGGTCATCAGGTCGTCGCGTTTCGCTTCCACGACATGCCGCGCCATCACGTCCCGCACGCGCAGATCGGCCAGCGCCGCGGCGGCGTGGGCCAAGGTCCTATCCGTCACCGTTGACGGCCGACGCAGCAACTTGGTGATGGCTGGCCCCGGAGGCAGGGCGTGCGCCACGTCCTCGAACAGGCCTTCCTCCTCGTCGCGCGGTGGCCGACGCACGGTCAGCACCGGACAGGTTGCCGTACGTACCACCGTTTCGGCCACGCTCCCCATCAGCCAGTTGCGCCAACCGCGCCGGCCGTGCGTGCCGACCACGATCATGTCGACCCGGCGTTCTTCGGCAAACCGCACGATTTCGGTTGCCGGCGAACCGGCAATCAGGTGATGCTCAAAATCGACGGCCGTATCCACCGGCACGATCTTTTCCAGCGCCTCGACCAACTCGGCGCTGGGAAGTTCGAAATCGAGCGGCGAGCCGACCGCAGAAACGAACGGCTCTTCTTGAACGTGCAGAATGATGAGCCGGGCCTGCGCATCGACCGCTAACGCGGCGGCATACTGAATGACATGCGCGGTGGACGCAGAAAAGTCGACGGCGGCAAGAATCTTTTTCGCATGCATGGCCAGGTCCCTTTCGTAGCGAAACGCTCGGGAAACAAACCAGCCGGCGCAGCGTCGCGCGGCGAAGCCGCGCCGCAAAAGAACTTGCTGCAAGTTGAATGCCGAAGGAAACGGTCGGTAATAGCCGACAATTGGCAAAGGAGAAAAGTGCCGATTGAGCGAAACCGCACGTTTCGGCAGCCGCCGAGCGGCGGAGTAGCAAACCGGCAAGACTGCTAGCCTTATGGACGGTTCAACAACCCACCTCGCTCAAACGGATAGGTCGAACGCCCTAAACGTCCGACAAAATCCTGTCGTAGAATTCGACAAAGTTGTCCGCGTCGTTACCGGCGCGCCATTCCATGGCAGCGCGCGGGTGCAGGTTCAACTGGCCGGTAATGTTGTAGGGAATCAGCGGGCCCCATTCCACCGTTTCGCGCAGCGGCAGGATGTGGTTTTGCAGCAGTTCGATAATCGGCCGCAATTTGAACTTCGGATTGCGCAGGAACCCGAGCAGGATTTCCATCGGGCAGTTGCCGGCGCCGCGGCCCAGGCCGGCCATCGTGGCATCCACCCGGTTCGCGCCCAGAATGATTGCTTCGAGCGTGTTGGCGAACGCCAACTGCATGTTGTTATGGGCATGCATGCCGATCTCTTTGCCGGTGCCTTCCATGGCCGCGGCGTATTTCTTGTAGAGCCGATCCACTTGCTCGCGATAGAGATGGCCAAAACTGTCGACGATGACCATCGTGCCGGCGTGCGTGGGGCGAATGGCTTCGAGCACCGTATCGATTTCGGTCTCGGTAATGTTCGACACGGCCATCAGGTTGGCCGTCGTTTCGTAACCCAACTCGTGGCAATGCTCGATCATCTCGACCGCTTCGCTCACCTGGTGGGCGTAGAAGGCGACGCGGATGATATCGAGCACGCTGTCGGCAGCCGGTACGATCTTGGTTTTCCAATCGCTCTTGCCGGCATCGGCCATGGCCGCCAGTCGCAGGCCGGTCGCTTGGGCGTCGTGATCGCCGAACAGCCGGTTCAGGTCTTCTTCATCGCAATGACGCCAAGCGCCGTATTTTTCCTTGGGAAACTGCTTGGCGGAGTTCTTGTAGCCGACCTCCATCGCATCGACACCGGCCGCTATGCACGCGTCGTACACAGCGCGGACCACTTCGTCGGTGAATTGATGGTCGTTGATGAGTCCGCCGTCGCGAATCGTGCAATCGAGGACCTTGAGCTGCGGGCGATACGTGATCCAGGGGGCTTTCTCAGACATGCGTTGGTTTCTTGGCCTGCGGAAGGAAGATGGGCGAAAGGACCGTGCGGCCCGCGTACCGAATGGGTTCGTAAACAGGCTATTTTGACCTCACCCGAGGCCGAACGCAAGCCGGGATGGCCGGTTGTCGGTAAATGACGAATGACGAGATACCGAATGACCGATGAAGCGAGGTGAATGACCAAACAGACCTGTTATTTCCTCGCACGCAACGCCGCGAGCGCGGCTTCGACCGTGGCCAGATCTTTCTTGTATTGGGCCAGTTGCTCTCGCTGTTTTTCGACGACCTCGGCCGGGGCGCGCTCGACGAAGTTGGCGTTGCTCAGCTTGGCCTCGTTGCTGGCGATCACTTTCGTCAGTCGTTCGACCTCTTTCTCGTTTTTGGCCAACTCGGCGTCGACGTCGATCAAATCTTCCAGGTCGACATACACTTCGATGCCGGCGACCGAAACGTTGGCGCTCGCCGACGGCGGGGCCACGTCAGGCCCGGCGGCCGTCAGTTTGGCCTTTGACATGGCGGCAAACGACGACTCCATCTGCCCAAGCAATTCCGCCGCATGGGCAGCGCCACGAATCGAGAACTCAATCTCCTGCTTCGGCGCGATATTCTGCCGGGCTCGAATCTCGCGCAGCGCGCCAATGACGGCCTGGAACAAAGCGAAACGCTCTTCGACCTCGGCATCTTGCCGCGCGGCGTCGGCCGCCGGCCAAGCAGCGATCATCACGCTCTCGGCCGCGGTCACCGGCTGCTGCAAGCCTCGTTCCGGCGCGATTTCGGCCAGGTATTGCCAAACTTCTTCGGTCAGGAACGGAATCATTGGGTGCAAGAGTCGCAGCAGTTCGTCGAGCGCCGCGGCAAGCACGCGCTGGGCGATCGGTTTCTGCGTCTCCTCTTGCAGGCGGCCCTTGATCGTTTCCAGGTAGAAGCTGCAGAACTCGTCCCAGGCGAAACCGTAGAGCGTGCGGGCCGCATCGGCAAAGCGGTAGCCTTCGAGCGCCTCCGTTACCTCGGCCGTAACGGTCGACAGCCGGCTCAGAATCCAGCGATCTTCGACAGCCAACTCGCTCATCGCCACGGCCCCCGGCGTGTAGCCTTCGAGGTTCATCAGCGCGAACCGCGAAGCGTTCCACAACTTGTTGCAGAAGTTGCGGCCCAGTTCAAAGCGTTCGCTGGTCACCGCGCCGCGGGCGAGGGCCTTGTCTTCCTCGCTGCTGGCCCACTGGGTGGAGAACGGTTTTTGGCATTTCGTACATTCAACGCGCGGCAGCGTCCG
>JAGQOS010000343.1 GCA_020427265.1 Planctomycetales bacterium | reverse complement strand
TACCAGCCGTGCCGTCGAACACGACCAGGTAGTAACCGTCGCCGGCAACCACGTCGCCATCGCTGAAGCCGGTCAGCCCGCTAATGAACCCCCACTTGCTGCCGCTGGCAACCACGGTTCCGCTGGTGCTGTGTGCTTGGCGAGCGCCATCGAAGTCGGCCGCGTTCAGACCGAGGACAGAGCCCATGTTGTAGAGTGCGGTCGCTTCGGCTGCCGTGACCTGTTGGTTCCAAATTGCGGCGTCGTCCATGCTGAAAGTATCGAAGCTATCGGCCCGTCCAATTTCGAGAATCGCCGTGTTGGCGAGCGTGGCGCCCCAATTGGTTGCAGCCGTATTGACGTTCACGCCGTCGTTGTAATACTCGGTGTTCGTTCCGCCGTCGTAAGCGATCGTGAGCAAATGCCACGTGTCGCTGCCGACTCCGCCGAACCCGGGCGGCTGGATATTGCGGCTCTTGAACGTGAGCGCGTCGCTGGAGTTGCTGCGGAATATGATCCAGCCATCGGCGCTCCCCGAGCCTTTGCGGAACATGCCCGGGAACCCGCCCGGCGCCGCGTCGCCGTCGTTCCGATACCAGTACGAAAGCGTAAACGCCGAGTTGGTTAGATTGAGGTCGGCATGATGCGGGATGTTGACCAGGCTGCCGTCAGTCGTGGTGGCCGCTGTGAACTGAAGCGCTCCGCCAATCGCGGCGCTGCTGGAATTCAACCACACCGGATTGCTTCCGGTGCCCTGGCTACTGAGCGTTCCGTTATGCACGTTCGCACTGCCGCTGGTATCGTTCGCCGTGGTTCCGGCGCCTTCGTCGAAGGTCCAGTGGGCGACTAAAGCGGCTCGGGCTTGATTGTTTTGAGTGGCGAGAGTGAAAAGTGAGACAAAGATCAGTGTGTTGGCGAGGCGAGCTGTGGTAGTCATGTGCATTACTCCTGAGTGATAGCGTGTGTGTTGGTTGTGGTAGATTGACTAAGTTGAAAAGGTAGACTGTGCAAAACGATCTGCAGGCAAACTCGTTTGGCGCGTTACGCCCGGCGACGGCGCCGTAGCGAGAGGCCGAGAAGGCTCAGCCCGAGCAGCGCAAGGCTGCTCGGTTCGGGAATCGTGGCCGCCGCCGCGAAGAAGCGAACTTCGCCCAGCCCATAGAAGCCGGCGTCGCCGTGATTTGAGCTGAGATTGAACCGGAGATATTGTGCGTTGACGTTCAAACCGTTCAGGTCGATCACGTCGTGGGCCACTGTCAGCGAGCCCGATTGTTGCGTCAGGTTATACGTGCCGACTAGCGAGTAGATCGTGTCGTCGTCGGACTGATAGATGGCAAACTCGTCGATGCCGCGATCGGTCTGGCCTGCCTCGTGAAAGTTCCAGATCTTCACTGCGCCAATCGACTGATCCGAGCCCAGGTCGAACTTGATCTCGGAATTCGCCAGCACGTTGCCGCCGCTGGTCGACTGCCGCCATTGACCGATGAAGCCGTTGCCGCTGTTGGCTTCTTGTGATTGCTCGTTTCCAAAGCCGGTCATGCCCGTGTCGTCGGTGAGATTCGAGATGCCAAAGGTTGCGCCGCCGTTGGCCGTTTGGTTAACGGTCACGCCCACCGGCACGATCTCGTCGTTAGTTGTGTTGAAGCGGACTTCCGAGAGCCCCGTGAATCCGTTGTTGCTGCCGTGGCTCGTGAGTACGTCGAATTTGACATAGCGAGTACCCGTCTTCAGGTCGGCGAGGGTTTTGTCTTCACCCGTGTAGGTCGCCAAGCCCGTGGCTTGCGACAGCGAGACGGTTTGCGAGTTGAAGAAGTTCACATTGTCTTTAGAGAACGACACGGTCATGTTTTGCACACCGCGATCGGTGTTGGGCTGGCTACCGCCGCCAACACCCGATTCGTTGTAGTTCCAGACCCGCATCGAATCGAGATTGAACTGGGCCCCGAGGTCGTAGGTGATCGTAAGCGTGTTGGCGGCCGATGTGGTTCGCCAGTGGTTTTGCGTAGCGAAGGCGCTGGCGTGCGTTCCTGCCGTGGTCAGGCCGTTGTGGTTGATCATATTGTCGGCCACTGCGCCGGCATCGACATTGCCGTTGGCCGTTACCGAAATCGGTGTCAGAAACGCCGCCTGCGCGGTTCCCGCGAAGACGACACACGCCACAACCAACGCCAGGGCAAGCACATAGCGGGCGCCGCCAATTCGCATCGACAAGCCACGACGTCGTCGTGCGACCAGGCCAACCAAACCGACACCCAGCAGCAAGGCTGTCGAAGGTTCAGGCGCTACGGTCGAGGAGAAGAAGTGTGCGCTGATGTCGGTCGCCGAGAGGGCGTAGCTGTAGAACGCGACCTCGTCGATACGGCCGTCGAATCCCAGCGCCAAACTGCCGGGATCACCAGTGTGGTTGGCGCCGATGATCAGGTCGTTGGCGATCGTCATCGTGTCGGTGTCGGTCGTGGTGCTCTTGAGTTGATTGTCGACATAGATGCTCACAGTTCCCGAGTCGCGAGTGACTACCAGATGATGCCAATCGCCTTGGGCCACGCCCGAGGCCAGGCCGTTGTAGCCGTTCAAGTAGAAGCTCACGCTGTCGGCGCCTTGCCCCGCGGAGTGGATGCCGAAGTCGCCGCCGCCACCCTTGTAAGTGAACATGTCGCCGCGGGAGTTCGAATCGGTCTGATACCACATTTCGAGGCTCATGTTGCCCGTGCCCCAATCAAAGTCGGCGTGGTCGGGAATTCGCAGCGACGTGTTCGGCGTGAAGTCCATCGCCTTGCCCAAACCAAGCGCGCCGCTCGATTGTCCCAGCGTGAAACTGCCGTTGTAGGTTCCAGGGTGATTCGCACCGGCAAGCGAGGAGTCGGTCGCGACCGATCCCGAGCTTTCTTCAAACCGATACCAGGCGACGGGAGCGTCGGCCAATACGGCCTCGGTGTAGGCGTTGGCGAAAACTTCCTCGCCTAGCCCGAGCGAACCGGCCAGTGCCGCTACGATCAACAAACTCAGGCGGGCAATGCCGGCCGATGCCGTGCAGCGGCAATTACAACCGACGTTGTCACCGTGTCCCGAAGTTCGACGGCGGCGGCTCATCAAGCCGACCAGGCCAATTCCCAGCAGCAGCGCCGTGCTCGGCTCGGGAATGAAAGCGATGTCGTTGTAGGCGAAGAAATTGTCGAATACAGCCGCGACACTGTCGCCCGAAGCGCGGGCTTGGCCGGTCAAGAACACCTGGAATTCGACGCTATTGTCCCAGTTCGTGAAGCTGTGTGTCGCTCCGAGCACGCCATCGAGATAGATTTCGACGTCGGCATTCGTGCCGCCGAGGGGGATGTAGACCAATCGCATTTGCTTCGCGCCAAGGTCGCCATCTTGCGCGTCGAAGGCCGCGATGTTGGTTCCGCCACCGCCGTTCGTCGGATTGTATTGCCAGCCGTTCTCACCAAAGTTTTGCGAAAAGTGCAGGTACTGTCCGCCCGGCTGATAGAGCCACAGGCTCGACCGGTAGGCCGACCCGCTACCCGAGAGCGACACGCGGTCGACCGTAACCGTGGTCCCGATGTTCGACGAGAAGGTGTCGACCGATTCGAGTGTCTTGCCGTACCAGAATTGATTGGTCGACGTAGGGTTGGAGAAGAGCGTCAGTTGGTTGTTATTCGTGGTCGTGTCGCCCGCATAGCCGGCGGCGCCCGTGTTCTCCAAACCGCGATCCGCCAGCGTCCATGTGCCAGGGTCGAGCGTGTCGTTCGTGAAGTTGTCGATCACTTTGTTCACCGTGGCGGCGTTCGACGTGGCGGCCAGTAGCGAAACGATGCCGCAGACCAGGATGATTGCAAGCGAGCAAGCAGAAACGGAACGCTGGCGGCTTTGCGACGAACGCCGCCGACGCACGACCAGGCCAACCAAACCGACGCCCAGCAGCAAGGCGGTCGAAGGTTCGGGAATGGCGAAAGTCTGCTCAATTTGGAAGCCGGCGACGCGGAAACGTTGGGCGCCGTTGTTCGATAGATCCCCCCAAAGGTTCGCGGTAAAGGTGCCGGCTGAGAGGGCGTCGAACTTCACGAAATGGGCCTGTGGAATGTTCAATGCGTCGGGGCCAGAAATCGGCGCGGTTGTGTGGTCAGATTCGATGTAGCCGCTGCCGTCGGCCGGAATCGAGCCGCTGGCCAGCATTCGCATGTATTCGCTGCGCGATCCGATCTGAGTTCCCGCCACGCGATTGACGTCGTCGGGCTGGAGATACACATAAACGCTGTACCGATCGTATGGCACGTTCGACACGGTTAGCACCGCGTTCGGTGCTCCCGACGTTCCATTGAACAGATCGATGAACGTGTTAAGCATGCGAGCATCGTCGGACCCGCCCGAGCCCAGCGAGCCGGTTCCGTTATTCGGCCCGGTGAGGTTGAGAACGGCCGTCATCGTGGTCGCCGCGCCGCCGTTGTCGACCGTCGAGGCCCAAGAAATCTGGCTACCGGGAATTGTGATCGCCGCGTCATTCCAATTCGTTTGCCGCACGTCGGTCGGACCGGCCAGGGCGCCGGCGCCCATGTTCGTGCCCACATTCAGGCCGATGGAGGCGGCTTGGATTTGCCCAGCAAACAAGGCAACGGTGAGCGCAACGGCAGCGCGGCAAATCATGGCGGTTCTCCTCAGTAGTTGATGCGATATTTGATTGAATGAGGTGTTCAAAACGTTAAGCGTGGTGAAGTGCATGGACATGACGTGTTTCTCCTGTCGAAAAAGCATTGAGGTTGTTGAATATTCCCCGTTGTGGCGGGAGGTTTTCGGCCTTAGGCAGCCCGCATGGCTGAGCAAAGCCAAAAACCCCCATTATGAATTTAATTACTCTAACTCTCGATTGCAAGATTTTCTGCTGATGCCCAATGACGTGTTTTGTACAGTGACGTTCGCCTGGTAAAGCTTGAAAGCAAGACTCACGGCAATACCCATCCATGATGAATACTAATTACCTTGCCTTTCGATTGCAATCGTTTGGTTTGCGTTGTATCTCATCTCGCCGAAGCACATGGTGGCGCTGAATTTCCACTTATGAAAAAACTACCCAAGATCATGATGATTACTGTTAATGTCCATTGCAAGTGATCTGCGCGCATTTCCGGAGCCGATGAATCCAAGCCGCTTGCCATGCCAATGGATCAGCGGCCAGAGAGCTTGTGCCGCTTGCGCGACGGCCGTTTAGAACTGGAATTCGCGCCGCGAGATCCGCGACGGTGACGCGAGTCGGTCCCTTGCTGCGTGAGAGAATCGAACTGCGCTTTCTGCTTGGCGAAGCGCGGTCTCAAGGGTGTGCTGTCAGAAGGAGAAACGTCTAATTCCTCGATCGTATCGAAGTGGAATTCATATTTGGTTTGCATGGCGCATCTCGTTTCCGGGGCATCGCCCCTCGTTAGGAATTTGGAATTTCTAATGTGGAATGTCGGATTGAAGCGTCGGGAACCGCGCTGCCGGCTCCTGGCAGTTGGCTACCAATCCACAACGCTTGCCCTGTCAGCCTCGGTAAAGCCTCCGCCTTGGGCCACTCGGGGCGCCGGCGCGCTTCTTGCGGCTGTGACGCGATTGACTTGCATAGTGAACGCGCGAAGGCTGCTCGCGCAATTGCGAGGCAAACCGGGCGCTGGAAGGGCCCATGCCTGACGA
>JAGQOS010000342.1 GCA_020427265.1 Planctomycetales bacterium | reverse complement strand
CACTGTTCACAACGATCATCGTGGCCACGCCGAGCATTACACTGATGATCGAAGCGAGCGCGATATACCGCGTGCGGAGATACCGCCAGCAAAGCAGAAATTTATACATGGCCAATCCTTTGGCTGTCGTTGTTCCCACGCATCCATGCGAGGGGAGGCTGTTAGCTGTTAGCTATTCGTTCCTGGTTGTCGTCCGTCCCAAATTCCGCATTCCCCTTTCCTACGGTTGTTCTTCGCGCAGGAGCGGGAACAAAATCACTTCGCGAATCGTGGGGCTACCGGTTAGCAGCATGACCAGGCGGTCGATGCCGATGCCCAGGCCGCCGGCTGGCGGCATGCCGTGACGCAAGGCGCGGACGAAGTCGTGGTCCATCTTGGCCATCGATTCCTCTTCGGCCAGGCCCGCGAGCTGCGTGCGGAAAAGCTCCTCTTGCAGATCGGGGTCGTTCAATTCGGTGTAGGCGTTCGCGATTTCCATGCCGCCGATGAACAACTCGAACCGCTCGGCGATCGTTGGATCGCTCGGCGAACGCTTTGTCAACGGGCAAATCGTGGCCGGGTAATCGAGCACGAAGATCGGGCCTTCCAACTGATCTTCGACCTTCTCTTCAAAGACTTCGCTCTTGATCACGTCGGCGTGCTTGCCGGCCGTCTCGAAGCCAATCTTCTCGGCGAGCGCCTTTACGGCCGGCGCGTCGGCCGGATCGATGCCCGTGTACTGCTGGAACAGCTCGTTGTAGGTCTTGCGCTCGAAGGGTGGCGTGAAGTTGACCGTGCGTTCGCCAAAGGCGATCTCGTAGCCGGCGCCGATGGCCTGAATCGCATCGCAGATGCACTTTTCGGTCAGGTCCATCATCGACCGATAATCGCCATACGCCTGGTAGACCTCGAGCATCGTGAACTCGGGATTGTGCCGCGGGCTGATCCCTTCGTTGCGATAGACCCGGCCCAGTTCGAAGACCCGCTCCATACCGCCTACGAGCAGCCGCTTCAGATGCAGCTCGAGCGCGATGCGCATGAATAGCGGCATGTCGAGCGCGTTGTGATGCGTGGTGAATGGCCGCGCGGCCGCGCCGCCGGCGATGGCATGCAGCGTCGGGCCTTCGACTTCGACAAACCCTTGTTCGCCCAGCGTGCGACGGATTGAATGCACGATCTGCGTGCGCTGGCGAAACCTCTCGAGTACGCCTTCGCCATACGCCAGATCGACGTAGCGCATCCTTTGTCGCAGTTCGGGATCGGTCAGGCCGGCATGCTTGTCGGGGGGCGGCAAGATGCTTTTGGTCAGAAAATGCAACTGCTCGACAAAAATCGTGATCTCACCCGTATTCGTGCGCCGCAGTTCGCCATCGACACCGATGATGTCGCCCAGGTCGAGACACTTGGCGATATCCCAGTTCCGCTCGCCCACCTGGTTCTTGCCGATGAACAGTTGAATGTCGCCGGTCCAGTCGCGAATGTTGGCGAAGATCAGCTTGCCGGTGTCGCGCGATAAGATGATGCGGCCCGCGGCACGAACCTTGGGTCCAACCAGTTCGCCGCCGCCGTGTTCGTTTTTCCAGGCACGAAAATCCAACTCGGGCGTGAACTCGGGCAGCTCAACCTCGGCGCCCTCTTTGTTGACGAAGCGCACTTCGCCCGCGCGATCGCGAATCGCGCCGATCGACAAGTGGTCATCGAAGCGTTGGCCCCACGGGTCGACACCCAGTTCGGCGAGCCGCTGCAGCTTTTCGCGCCGCGCGGCCTCGTGGATTCCGCCCTTCGATTCGCTTTGATTTTGCTCTACCGCCGTCATGCTCATGCTTGCCACGGTCGCGCTAAGTACAAGAATCGCAAGATTTTATAGGAAACGCGCGCGACGTCAACGTCACCTTACCCCTTGCGGCGGCCCACGGTTCGGGCTGCGCTGTGCAAGCGATATAATAGGGGAGAAGCGTCTGCTAGCAAACCGTTACTAGTGCGATTGGAGCCGAATTTGTCGGGGAATGTCGCTCGTGGGCCGTGGGGCTGCGAGCTTTACGCTGTCGAAATCCGCACGCACGACTGGCCGCCATTGGTCGCCTGGTACCGCGAGGCGCTAGGGCTGCGCGTGCTATTGCGCGTGGTCGAGGACGAGTATGCATTGCTAGCGGCCGGCGCGAGCCGGGTCGCGATCGTCGGCCGCCGTGACCCAATTCCCGTGTCGTCGCGCATGCAACTCATATTCGAAGTCGACGATCTAGAATCCACATGCCATCGTTTGCGCGAATTCGCCGCCGAAGTGAGCGAGTCAAGCGAACACGGCGAAGGCTTCTGGCAGGCGACGGTCATCGACCCCGATGGCAATCGGCTCCGACTGATTCAATGGCCGCAGCGCCGAGAAATCGAAGGAGATGAGAGGTGATGTAATGGAAGCACCTTCCCTAGGATTTCACTCGAAGGCACAAAGAGTGCCTATCTCGCTGATACCATCATGTCATCGAGCGTTGTGTCTTCGTGCCTTCATGCGCGCATGGATCAACTCCGCTCCAATCCGCCGCTCGTTCGCTTCCGCCGCCGAGGAAAGTAAGAGATGGACAACACGGTGCATAAGCACGGCCGGCCATCGAGTTCGAAGCGAAAGACCACGCTCCGAAACGTAATCGCCCCTTTGCCGTCCCGCCTGCAATCGGCTATCCTGCCAGCACCATGACACTCACACCCGATCAACTGAAGATTCGTTCGCTGGGCGAGCGGCATGTGCGTTCGCCGTTGAACCTGTCGAATTCGCCGGGCGATGGCATTGGCGACTTCATGCCCGACAACGCGCGCATCGTGGCCGACATCGCGTTTCAGGGCGCCGAGTTCGCCGCCACGCACGTGGCCTTCGAGCGGGCCGGGCCGCGCGAACAAATCTTTTTCGATCCTCGGCAGACGCGCGCCGCGATTGTCACGTGTGGCGGACTTTGTCCGGGACTGAACAACGTGATTCGCTCTGCCACGCTCGAACTGCTGCTCAACTACGGCGTGCGCTCGGTGCTGGGAATCCGCTATGGATACCAGGGCCTGAACCCGGAGGTCGGCGAGCCGCCCATCGAATTAACGGTCGATCGGGTCGACGATATCGGCGCGCTCGGCGGCACGATCCTCGGCTCATCGCGCGGAGAACAACCGGCCGAGATCATGCTCGACTTTCTCAAGAACCAAGGAATCCAGCTACTGATCTGCGTCGGCGGCGACGGCACGCAGCGCGGCGCGCTGGCGCTCGAGCGCGAAGCGAGGCGGCGCGGCGAAGCGATCGCCGTCGTGGGTGTGCCCAAAACGATCGACAACGACATTGCCTACGTCGAACAAACCTTCGGATTCGGCACGGCGCTGGAAAAGGCGGCCGAACATATCGCCGGCGCGCACGCCGAGGCGCGCGGCGTGCCTTACGGCGTGGGCCTGGTCAAGTTAATGGGACGGCATGCCGGCTTCATCGCCGTCGGTGCGACCTTGGCCAGCGGCCAAGTCAATTTTGCGTTGATCCCCGAAGCGCCGTTTCGGCTGGATGGCGAGCTTGGGTTTCTCGCGCGACTCGACAAGCGGCTTCGCGCACGGGGCCACGCCGTGGTGGTCGTGGCCGAAGGCGCCGGCCAGGAGTTGTTGGCCGAACTGCCCGACGAAGTCGACGCCTCGGGGCATCGCAAGCTTGGCGACATCGGTGTCTATCTCAAACAACGCATCCTCGAACATTTCCGCCCCACCGAACTGCCGGTTACCGTGAAGTATTTCGATCCCAGCTACCACATTCGCAGCGTGCCGGCCAACCGGGCCGACGCGCTGTTGTGCAACAAGCTGGCGCGCCGCGCGGTGCACGCCGGCATGGCCGGCAAAACCGGCCTGCTCATTGGCAAACAGAACGGCTATTTCACACACGTGCCGCTCGAGCTGGTTACCAGCGGCACGCGCCGCGTCGATACCGAAGGCGAAGACTGGACCGGTGTCTTGGCTGCCACCGGGCAGGGTCATTGGTAGCGGCCTGCTTTCCGTACTTCCGGCGGAAACGCGGCATTGGCCGCCTTTCTTGGCTTGGCCAACGACCTTGGCCGTTGGGGCAGCGAACACAGCTCACCAGAGACCTGTAGAGCGGCAAGAAAAACTTGTCATTCGCTCGCAAAATCATTTATACTAACAGCTTGAGGCTGAACGCTCTGGCAAGCCACCAGGCGTTCGGCTCCCGCCCGACCTGCCTGTCGGTTCGCGACTGGGCTACCGTCAATTCCGGTGAATTGGCGGATTGGTTTCGCAACCCGAACGATTCCGGGAGAATCACGCGGCGCCGCGTCGACGATTCGACAACGAATTCGACCGAACGCCGCGTCTCGATCCTCTGCTCGCCCTGGCGGCGAATAGGCGGATCAAGCTCCCGGCCAACCAACCTTCGTCGAGGTGTGTTCATGATGTCGGCCATTTCGCGGCTGTGTCTCTCCGTTGGCGTTGCCTTGCTGCTCGTATCCCGCGCTGCCGCCGAAGAGCCGGCCGCTGATTTGCAGGTGAGTTACTACAAGCAAATCCGCCCCATCTTTCAGGCGCACTGTCAGGGTTGCCATCAGCCGGCCAAACCGGGCGGAGAATATGTCATGACGCAATACGGCCAGCTCCTGGCCGGGGGCGAAACCGGCGAAGCGGCCGTCGTGGCCGGCAAGCCCGAGGAGAGCAACCTGCTCGCCCAAATCACGCCGGTCGACGGCCAGGCCGACATGCCGAAGGACAAGCCGCCGTTGGCCGAGAGCGAAATCGAACTCGTGCGCCGCTGGATCGAACAAGGCGCACTCGACGACACGCCCGCCGACGCCCAACAGAAACACGACGCCGAACATCCACCCGAATATGTGCTGCCGCCAGTCGTCACGGCCATCGACTATTCTCCCGATGGCAGTCTGCTGGCCGTTTCCGGTTATCACGAAGTGCTGCTGCACAAGGCCGATGGTTCGCAGCTCGTCGCTCGGCTGGTCGGGCTTTCCGAGCGCATCGAATCGCTCGCCTTTTCGCCCGACGGCAAATGGCTCGCCGTTACCGGCGGACAACCTTGTCGCATGGGCGAAGTGCAAATCTGGAACGTCGAACAACGCAGCCTGAAGCTGTCGGTTCCGGTCACCTACGACACGGTGTACGGCGCAAGCTGGTCGCCCGACGGCAAGTTCATCGCCTTCGGATGCGCCGATAATTCGGTGCGAGCCATCGATGCCGAGACCGGAAAGCAAGTGTTCTTCAACGCCGCCAGCAACGACTGGGTGCTCGATACGGCCTTTTCGGTCGACGGCAAACACCTGGTTTCGGTCGGCCGCGATCAAACCGTGAAACTCTTCGTATTCGAAACCGAGCGTTTCGTCGACAACATCACGTCGATCACGCCCGGCGCGCTAACCGGCGGCATTCCCGCGGTCGACCGTCATCCGCAAAAAGACGAGCTGCTGGTCGGCGGTTCCGACGGCGTGCCGAAGACCTATCTGATGCATCGCACGAAAAAGCGTGTAATCGGCGACGACCATCAAAAGATTCGCCATTTCGACGGCCTGCCCGGCCGCGCCTTCTCCATCGAGTACAGCCCCGATGGCGAGCGCATCGCCGCTGGCAGCAGTTCCAACGGCCACGGCGAACTGCGCGTTTACCAGAATGCCGATGGTAAACAACTCTGGCGCGCCGAAACCCAAGCGGTC
>JAGQOS010000341.1 GCA_020427265.1 Planctomycetales bacterium | reverse complement strand
TCCAGTTCCGATACCATCTTGCGAGCGCGTTGAATTTCGAAGTCGACCGGAACGCTCTCGCGCACCGAATCGCCCACGCGCGAGGCCGAAGTACAGACGTAGCTGACTGCGTCGCGCCCGAAAAATAGCACGGACAAAACGCCCAGCCCACCGACCGTGATGATTGCCTTCTTGACCATAGCTCTACCCTCCCTCACCGGCGTCGAGGGATTGCTCGATACGCCTGCACGATGAAAAACTTCCCGGATGCCGCCATTGGCGTCCGGCACTAATAAGCACTTCGCACTCAACCCGGGCAATCTTGGCGACCGACATCAAACTTTTTGGATATTTTGTGAAAAAATCCGTGTCGGCGGATCGGCAAGCTGCATGCTGCGGCCGCGGCGCAAGCCCTTCTGCTGCTTGAGGTTCGATTTCATGAACAAGGATTGATGGAACGATGGAAGATTTTTGTGGCCCAAGGCAATAATTTTTGCCCCCCAACACGATAAAGCGCGCAATGAAATATGTTCTGTTTCGACGGACTTTTGGTATATTGGCCTTGGTGGGAATCGAGCGGAGCGGACACGCTGTTCGCGCCGAAAAATAACGTGTTCCATGCCTGCTTGCACGCGGCCAGGCCGCGAAGGGAGAAGAGAAGATGCGACGCACGTTCTTAGTAGCACTGGCAGCGATCGCCCTGGCCCCGGTGGCCGAAGCGCGGACATGGACCTCGAAGACTGGGCAGACGATGGAAGGCGACTTCGTTCGCCTGCTCGATGGCAAGGTGGAAATTCGCTCGCAGAGCACCGGCAAAGTGATTCCCGTGCCGATTGGCGGACTCTCGGACGCCGATCAGGCATTCTTGCAAAACCTGCAACGCGAGGTCGAAAAGCAGACCAACCCGGCGGCCGATCCGGCCGGCGACGCCAGTCTCGAGGATCGCTTCAGCGAAGCGATTCGTCAGTCGCCCACGAGCCCCGGCGTGTATTACCAACGCGGCATGTCGCGCTTGAATGGCAAGGAGTACGAGGGCGCGATCGCCGACTTCAATAAGGCGATCGAACTCGATCCAAAATACGCCTTGGCCTACGACGGTCGTGGACAGGCCCAGGCGGAAAGTGGCGCGGCCGACGCGGCGCACAACGATTTCACCAAAGCCATCGAAATCGATGCCGAACTGGCCTCGGCCTATCGACATCGAGGTGACAATTTGAACGACTATGCCAAAACGGAGGAAGGCAAGGAATACGTTTACAAAGGCACGGAGAACTTCCGCAAGAAATTGGCCGCGGCCGAATCTCGGAACATTCGCTCGACCGCCTGGCAGCCGCTACATTCGACGAAGAACCTGAACCCGCGCCTCGGCATGGTGCCGGTCTTGGCCCGCGCCGACTACGACATGGCTCGCGAACTCGAAGCCAAATACGGCTACAACCGTGGCGGCTATGGCGGCTACGGCGGAGGCGGACCGGGTTATGGCGGAGGTCCGGGAATTGGCCCCGGCGTGGGCCCGGGCATCGGACCTGGCGGCCCTGCCCTGCCGCTGGTTGTTTATCCGGAAAAGGTTGTCAAAGGCCAAACGATCACGCTCACGGCTAACACTGACGAACTGGTCAAAGGCATGCCGCAGGCGCTCGGCGCAGGTGGCAAGCCGAATTCGGCATTCAATGGACGCCGTCAGGCCAAGACAGCCGAAAGCATCAAGAGTGTTGACTTTTATCGCGATGCGAACGGCAACGGCACGTTCGAAGAAGATGGCGATCAACTGCTCGCCACCGATAGCAACGGCGAAGATGGTTATTCGGTAGAAGTCTCCACGGCGGCGCTGCCGGCTGGCAAGCAGTCGTTCTATGCCCTGCCCCGCGGTGACGAAACTCCTAATCGCGACATGCTCGCCGCGGCCGACAAGCTGGTGAAAGCCGCCCAGGCCGAGCGACGCGTGGCCGAACGCGCCGAAACCGGCGCGGCGGGCGAAGGGCTCACGGCCGAAGCGGCCGGTTCGCTCGGACGCACGCAAGATAGTGTGGCCAAAACGGCCGACGAGGTTTGCGAAGAGTGCCTGGCCAATGCGCCAGAAGTGGCCGAGCTTCTCAAACAGGCCAAAACGCCAATCGGCGCTGCCGATGAGCAGATCGGCCAGGCCGAAGCCAATCCGGGCGAGGCCTCGAAAGCGCCGGCCAAATCGGCTGCCGAACAGGCCGAAGAAGCCGCCGAGAAACTCGAAGAAGCCGCCGCCAAACTACGCGAAGCGGCCGCCGAGCCCGGCAATGGTGAGCCGGCCACAGGCAAGCCCGTGCAGGGCCAAGGCGAAATTACACCGGGCGAAGCTCCCGGTCCAGGACCCGGCCCCGGCGGACCCGGTAGCGGCCCCGGTCCGGGCGGCGAAGATAACAAATCGAACGACGACGATGATCGCGACATCATCGTGAATGTCGACATCGACAACGAAGATGACGACCGCGACGGCGTCGATGTAAACGTAGGCGATGACGACGACCACGGCGATGTGGTCGTTAACGTCGATGTCGACGACACGATCGATCGCGCGCTCGGCTACATCGACGACGGCGATTACGACAACGCCGTGGTCGAATACGACCGGCTCATCGAACAGGAACCCGATCGCGACTACTACTACCGTTCGCGCGGCGACACGTATTTGGCCGCCGGACGCTACGACTACGCGATTCGCGATTACGACCGGTTGGTCGAAGTCGGCGGCGTGATGACGGCCGATCTCTACTACAACCGTGGCTGCGCGTACCTGGCGGCCCGGCAATACGAGAAGGCGATTGCCGACTTTTCCAGTTCGATCGAGTTAGACGAAACCGGCAGCCTGGCCTGGAACAACCGTGGCAGCACATACGCCCGGCTCGGCGATTTTGCCAAGGCGATCGACGACTTCACGCACGCCATTGCGATCAATGCCGACGACATCGTCGCCTATCGCAATCGCGCGCTGGCCTACAAGAAGCTGGGCGAAGCCGCCAAGGCCACGGCCGACCTCGATCAAGTGAAGCGGATCGAATCGCTCTAATGGAGGGATGGGGATTCGGAACGCTGATCGACACTAACAATCGCCAATATGTTTGTCGCTGAACGGTCATTACGGATCGGAAGTCAGCGCGCATTAGCGTAGACAAGTGTTCTCTCCCCTGCTTTGTTTCGCGTTGTTCTCTTACGTGCCGCGTGGCCATTCACCGTCCGACATCTTGGCCAACGCCAGAATTAGCGCGTGCGTTCCGTCGCGGGCGTGGCCTTGCTCGGCGAGGCGCTCATACAGTTGATGCGCCAGCGTCAGGCCGGGCAGTTCCAGGTGCATCCGTTTCGCCTCGGCCAGCGCGATGCCCATGTCTTTGATGAAATGCTCAACGAAGAAACCCGGTTCGAAATTGCCGGCCAGAATCCTCGGGCCCAAGTTCGAGAGCGACCAGCTCCCGGCCGCGCCGCTGGCGACCGATTGCATGACCTTTTCAAGATCAAGCCCGGCACGGTAGCCGTAGAGCAACGCCTCGCACACGCCGATCATGTTCGTGGCGATGAGCGTTTGATTGACCATCTTGGTGTGTTGCCCCGCGCCGGGGCCGCCTTGATGCACGATGGTTTTTCCCATGACTTCGAAGCAGGGCATCAGGGCGTCGACCACGTCTTTTTCGCCGCCGACCATGATCGACAGCCGGGCCTCGCGGGCGCCGACATCTCCGCCGGAGACCGGAGCGTCGACACTGTGTACGCCCCTCTGCTTAGCCGTTTCAGCAATCTCCTCGGCCAGCGACGGCTCGCTGGTGGTCATATCGACGAGCACGTTGCCGGCCTTGCTTCCCGCGAGAGCGCCTTCCGCACCAAGCATCACCTCACGAACATCGCTCGGAAAACCAACGATGGAGAAGATTACATCACTCTGCTCGGCCACGGCCTTCGGCGTCGTAGCCCAAGCGGCACCTTTCTTGATCAGCTCATCCGCCTTGCTCTTGGTCCGAGTATAAACCGTTGCGGCAAACCCCTTGTCGATCAGGTGCCCGCACATGCTCGCCCCCATCACGCCAATGCCAATCCAACCAATCTTTGTCTCACCGGGCGTAATCTTGACGGTCATGCTCTTGAGTCCTTTATCGTTACCGGAGGCATAGTTTGCCGAACTGCCGGGCTGAAGCCCAGCCTACGACTGCGAATCGAGTTTCGAGCGATATTACACCACAAATCCGCAGAACTCTAGCCGGGAGCGATGCGTCGCGAGCTGCGAAAGAATTACCAGCGATCGGAAGGGCGAGTCAGGATCTCGCTGAGGATGATTGCCTGCCGAATTGATGCTGGATTCTGAAGCAATGCCAAGTAGTCGGTGGGCTTCACAGGCGGTCGCCGCTGACCGGGCGAGTCGTCGTCCAGCGACGAGTCGGCGGCAGCGGATGTTCGCGCGCCGAGTGCACCGAGATCGTGCTCGAAATACTCGTGGAGATGTGCCTCCATTCGGTCGTCAGACTTGTCGACATCTTCGCCTAAGTGCGAAAGCTCTTCGTCGAACACACCGTCGCGAATATGTTGCTTGACGTGCGCTTCAACAGAACCGCCCTGCAATACATCCGGCTCGATGATCTCGATGTCATCAATGATTTCTGCGTGGAGAATCTCCGCCGGGCGGGGAGGTGTCGGCTTCGGTCGCTGGGCCTGCGGGGGTGGAGTCTGAGGGCGAGGCTTCTGCTGTTGGGCCCGGCGCTGCGCGGCGCGTCGTAGGAATTCTTCAATGTCGCCAGCCATAAAGCGTGCTACCTATACCTTGGTGCGGATGGGTTAGCTATTTGAACCGGCAGGTTGCCGTTGCCCCGAGGAGGCAATGGCCTTGCGCATCTCGGTGTCGGCCTGGACATTGCGAAGCTTGTTATAGTCCATAATGCCAAGCTTACCACTGCGGAAGGCGTCGGCCATCGCTTTGGGAACTTCAGCTTCTGCTTCGACCAACTTCGCACGACTCTCTTCGATGCCAGCAATTTGCTCCTGCTCAGCGGCCACCGCCATCGCGCGACGACCTTCGGCGCGAGCACGCGCGACACGCGTGTCGGCTTCGGCTCGATCTGCCTGAAGTCGAGCACCAATGTTTTGACCGACGTCGATATCCGCGATATCAATCGAAACGATCTCGAATGCCGTTTGTGAATCGAGACGGCGAGCGAGCACGGCCTTGGAAATCAGATCGGGGTTTTCCAGCACGGTTGTGTGCGTCGCTTGTGAACCAATCGCGCTCACAATACCTTCGCCAACGCGGGCGATGATCGTCTCTTCGGTGGCACCGCCGATCAACTGTTGCAGGTTGGCTCGTACCGTCACACGGGCGCTGACCTTCAGTTGGATTCCGTTCTTGGCGACCGCGTCGAGCGTCGTGCGAGCCCCACCCTTGGCAGGACAGTCGATGACTTTGGGATAGACGCTGGTTTGAACGGCTTCGAGCACATTTCGACCGGCAAGATCGATGGCCGTGGCCTCGCGGAAGGTGAGGGCAATCGTCTTGGCTTTGTGAGCTGCGATCAAGGCGCGAATCACAAGTGGAACGTTGCCACGGGCCAGGAAGTGTGCTTCCAGTGCCTTGGTGGAAATTTCGCTGTTATCAATTCCGGCGGTGATCGCCATGATCTTGCTCTTGACGATGACGTTTGAGTTCACTTTGCGGAACGTCATGCCAATCAGATCCCAGATCGTGATTCCGGCGCCG
>JAGQOS010000340.1 GCA_020427265.1 Planctomycetales bacterium | reverse complement strand
GCACCATGACGCCCGACGTGTCGCGGTCCAAACGGTGGACGATGCGCGCGTCGGCGAATTGTTGCACAACGCGGCCGATGAGCGAATCTTGCTTGTCGGGCCCACGGCCGGGTTGGCAAAGCAGGCCCGACGGCTTGTCGACGATCACCAGGTATTCGTCGGCGAAGAGCAAGGTCCAATTCATGGCGTCTCTTCCATGGGCGGCACGTTGGCGTAGCGACGCCCCAGACAATGGATCTCCATTTCCGGCGCAGCCGCCAGCAGGGCCCGTGCCCCGCGTTCCGAAACCTGCGTGTCGCCCAAGGCGACAATGCGCAACTTTGGAAAACGCGCTAGCACAGGAACGCTGGTGTCGCTTATCGCCGTTCCGCGCAAGTCGAGACTCTCGAGCGCCGGCAAATCGGTCAACGCCTGAAACGCTTCGTCGTCAAACTTCGACGACGTGATCCGTGCGCGCACGACGTGGCAGGTCCAATTCGGGATCGTCGTGCGACCCCAGCTCGAGCCGCGGCCTTCGTATCCAAACCAGCGCACGTAGTTTGGCTCGCTATAGACGACATAGCCGCCGAAGTCGCGTACTTGCGCTACGGCCGCTTGCTGCAACAATACTCCGCGCACCTGGATACCGATCCAGCCGAACACGACCGAAGTCAGCACGATGCCAACCAGCATCGTTCGCAGCGAAAACCGAAGGCGTGGCCGCGTGCGGGTCATTGTGATCGGCCCTGACTCAACGAGAGTCGAGCCCCAACGGCTGCCGGCTCCAGGCTCAATTCAGCGCGGCGACATCGGCCGACCAAAAAAAGTAGACGCCGGCGAGCGCGAGCCCGGTAATGAACAATAGGACAATGATCCCGAGGAAATCGATGTCCCATTTATTGGGATCTTTATCTTCCATGCCAGCGATTATAGCACGATCGCCGGGCGACGGAAAACAGGAGTCCGGGCGTCAAACGGCGCCCGATCAACCCGCCTCGCGGCGGGCATCGACACGGCTGGGCGACAAATCCCAGTGCGGGCCACGCAGGATCGGCGCGGGCATGAGCGCCGCCATCGGCCCCACGCGTCCATCGGCGCGGCCATCCCATTCATGGTGTTCGATCGCCGAGAGAATCTGCTCGGCCAGCGCCAATGCATCGCGGCCATGGCTGCCGGTGACACGAGGACTGCCTCCCGACCGGATGCTGCGCACCAAGTCGCGCTGCTCTTCGAGCAGGGCGTTGCCCTCGGCGCCCTCGATGGCGTCTTTGACCAACAACTCCTCGAAGAAGTGCTGCTTGTAATAGTTCTGCTCTTCCGGCGTAAGCCGCTCCACTTGAAAGCGTCGTTGAAGAATCGTCTCGCTCGGACGCACGACCGTTGTCGTGCGCATGCCGAAATCGACGCTGGCGAACGTGCTCGGTGTCCATACTTGCATGCTGCGTTCGGCCCGGTAGCTCAATCGCGAAGCGGTCAGGTCGACAATGCAGCCGTTCTCGAACGTCACGCGGGCATTGGCCGCGTCTTCGTGTTTGCCGAGTACGGCCACGCCCATCGCCTCGACCTTCGCCACCTGGCAGCGATTGAGTGAGAGCACGACATCGAGATCGTGGATCATCAGGTCGCAAACCACACCGATGTCGGTGGAACGAAACGGGTAGCCGCTAATGCGCGTGCACGAAATGAATTTCGGCTCGTTGAGTTCGGGCAGCACGCGACCGAGCGCTGGATTGAAGCGTTCGACATGGCCGACCTGCAACACGGCGCCCGATCGCTGCGCGATGGCCACCAGTTCATCGGCCTCTTGCACATCGGCCGCAATCGGTTTTTCGACGAGCGTGTGAATGCCCGCCTGCAGCAGTTCGCCGGCAATTTTCCGGTGCGTGACCGTGGGCGTGGCGACAATCGCCGCATCGACGCTCCCGATGATCTGCCGATAATCCTCTAAGGGCTCGGCGCCGGTATCCGCGGCCACGGCCGTGCGCGCCGCTTCATTCGAGTCGACAACGGCGACGAGCTGCGCATCTTCGAGTTGCGTCGCCAGACGCGCGTGAATTCGTCCTAAATGGCCGGCGCCCACAACGGCGAGTCTGACTGGTTCCATCGCTTGTTCGTCTCCTTGTCGGTGATTTCGCCGTGACGGCCGGATTACGATCCGCGAATTCGTACGTCGCATCGGCCGTTACGCGGCCCGGCGAACCGCCTCGCGACTGCGGCCATGCTTACCTTCTTGCTGGCCTTGAATGAAATGGAGTAGATGATTCACTTGGGGCACGAGCATTTCGTTGCCACGCAGGATCTCGCGGGCGTGATCTAGCCCGACCTTGGCCCGGTAGATCAGACGGTGCGCCTCGGCCAGCGCGTTGATCACGTCCGACGGAAACTCGTTGCGCTTGAGCGCTACGATGTTGATGCATCGCGGTCGCGCGGGCGAGCCTTCGACCAGCATGTACGGTGGCACGTCGTGCAACACGCGGGCGAGCCCCGAAACGAAACTGTAGCTGCCAATCGTGGCGAAATGGTGCACACCCACGCTGCCCGAAAGTGAGGCGTAGTCGTGAATGTGTACATGCCCGCCGAGCATCGTGGCGTTGGCCATTACGATGTGGTTGCCCAGCTTGCAGTCGTGGGCCACGTGCGCGCCGGCCATCAGGTAGTTGTGGTCGCCCAGTTTGGTAACGCCGTCTTCTTTCTCGCTGGCCCGATTGATCGTGACGCCTTCGCGCAAGGTGTTGAAATGGCCAATTTCAACGCGTGTGTCCGTGCCCCGGTAGCTAAGATCTTGGGGTTCGCCGCCGATAACCACGTTCGGGTGAATTTCGTTGTCTTCGCCCAGAATCACCGTTCCCTTGAGCGTGACGTTGTTCGCAATGTGCGTGCCGCGACCGACCCTCACGTTCGGTCCGATCACGCTGTAGGGGCCGATGTGAATTTCGTCTTCGATAATCGCGTCGGGATGAACCGTGGCGTTGTCTGCGATTTGCGCGGCCATGAGGAAGCCTTCAGAAGGTGGTATTCGGTTATCGGGGTCTGACTTTTAGCATCGTTTCATCTCACGCCGTCAGGCGTCGCGCCGGCAGCTGCGACTCGGCCGCCAAGAGCTGACGCACCAGCTCGGCGTTTCGCTGATGCCCGGTGCGGTAAGCCGTGACGCGGCCGACGATCGGACGGCCGGCCAGCGACAGATCGCCGACCAAATCGAGCATTTTGTGGCGCACGCATTCGTCTTCGAAGCGTAGCGGGTTATCGATCGGACCTTGCTCATCGAAGATGAGCAGATCGCTCGTGGTCACACGTCCGCCCAATCCTTGCGATCGCAGCCAATCGGCTTCGTGCTTGAATAGAAACGTGCGCGCCGGCGCCAGCTCCGTGCGAACCAATTCCGGCGAGATCGTCCGCCGCAACGTTTGTCGACCGATCGCATTGCCCTCGCCGTAGTCGAGGCGATACTCAAGCGTAAGCTGGCCATCGTCGGCCGGCTCGGCTTCGATCCACGCCTGCTCATCGCCCACGCGTATGGCTTGCGTAATATACAGTGGCTGCCTCGACGCAGCCTGTTGCAACACGCCGGCGGCGTCGATCGCGTCGACAAAGCCGGCGGCCGATCCGTCGAGACCCGGCATTTCGATGCCATCGACGCGGACCTCGCAATTGTCGATGCCAAGCCCGGCCAAGGCCGCGGCGATATGCTCGACCATCTCAACTCGCACATCGCCCACGGCCAGCGTCGTGCGGCGCGGCATGTCGATGCGGTTCGCGACCGACAGAGGCAACCGAGCGTTGGCCGCATCGCTGCGGACGAACACGATCCCGGTGTCGGCCGAAGCCGGATGAAACTCGACGTCGATGTCCTGGCCCGACCAGTAGCCGAAGCCAGACACTTTGGCCGACGTGCGAAGCGTGTGTTGAAATCCCGATGCAATCATGCGACGCGTCCAGAAATGACGTCCCGCGTGGACGTCCGACTCAGCATGGTGGCCAGGCCAGCAACCGGCAGTTTCCGGCAATCGGCTGGCATTCGCTAAAAAAAGCAAGCCGCGGGACCCGCAGGCCCCGCGGCGACTAAGCTTTTTCTTTAACGCTGAACCGGCGTACGACCAGGAATCGTAGGACGCGCGGTTCCGCCGGTAACAGGCCGCTGCGTTCCGCCCGGTGTACGATTCACACCGGCCAGAATATCGGGCGTAATGTCGATGCCGCCTTGGTAGACGACCGGCTTGTTGATCGCCCGCAGCACGTCTTCGCGCTTGTTGGCGTCGATCGGATCACCGTTGAAACGCAGCACCAGGCCGAGGCCCTTCGACTGGGCGTAGAGCTTGATGGCGTCGTTCACTTCCAGATAGGTCTGGTAGTAGATCTTCGCTTCGCGTTCGAGGAAATCCTTCCGCTGCTTGGCGGCCTTCAAGTTGAACCGGGCCTTCACTTCGGCCTGCTGTTCTTCGAACCGCTTGTAGTCGGGCGAACCCGGCGTGAACTGCTTGAGCTTTTCGTCTTGCAAGCCGATCTGCTCACGCTCCTTGCGGAGTTCTTCTTCGGTGGCCTTCACATCTTCTTTCATCTGATCCATCATCGCTTTGAAGCGCAGATGGTTCTCGAAGATGTAACTGATGTCGACGACGCCGATGCCAAAGCGAGCCGCGTTGGCGCTGGGACTCTGGCCCGGCTGTTGCGACTTGGCTTCAGGTGTGGCGAAGGAGCCAAGCAACAGGCTGGCGACCAATGCGACAAGTACCTTGGTTCTCACGGTAAGCTCTCCTTGCTCGAATAAAGGGTCATCCTTGACCAGGTGAGTTTTGCATGCGGCGTCAGGCGTTCAAAACCTGCTCATCCGATGCGTGATGCGGTCGATGCGCGAGGCGGTATTCTGTCGAGATTCGCAATGCGAGTAAAGGCCATTAAACGCCGACAAAACCATGTTTTTTCTATTTTTCCGCCCCGCGTTTCGCGCTATTTCGGCGGGTCGAGAATCACGTCGAGTGCTAGCACTTCGTCGCCTCGTTTCACGGTGAATTTCACTTTATCGCCGGCCTTGAACTTGCGCAACGCTCCGTCGATATCTTCGAGGCCGCCGATCTTGAAATCCCCCATCTTGATGATCACATCGCCGGCCTTCAATCCAGCCCGATCGGCCGGCCCGTCTTTCGCCACGCCAGCGAGCGCGTAGCCCTCTTCTTCGGAACTGAAATCGGGAATGCTGCCGAGATACGGCCGATTACCGCCGCGGATCGCCACTTTCGATTCGACCTCTTGGTACTCGGGCGCTTCGTGCGCGGCGTCGATCTTCAACGCCATGGCCGCCACCAGTTCGCCGATCCGCCGCATGCCCGAGATGTTGAGCTTGTCGGCGTCGTCGCTCGGCTTGTGATAATCTTTGTGGCTGCCGGTGAAGAAGTGCAACACGGGAATCTTCTTGCCGTAAAACGTGGCGTGATCGCTCGGACCAAAGCCTTCGGGTTTGAGAATCAAATGCAAACTCGCGTCGCCCCGCGCCTCGTTCAGTTCATTGAGCCATGGTTCGAATTCGTTGGCCGTCTTCGAACCGTTGACAATCAATTTGTTATCGGTCAACCGGCCGACCATGTCCATGTTGAGCATGGCGACAGTCTCTTCCAACGGAAAGAGCGGATGCTTGGCGTAGTGGGCGCTGCCCAACAAGCCGCGTTCCTCGCCGGTAAAGGCGATGAATACAATCCGCCGCGCGGGTTTTGCCTCGCGCTGCGTGAGTTG
>JAGQOS010000033.1 GCA_020427265.1 Planctomycetales bacterium | reverse complement strand
ATCTATGGGAGTGCGTAGAAAGGATTAATTCGGCCCGGTGGAGGACAATTGAAAATCGGCATGCGTCGTTCCCTCGGCGGGAACCGTAAAGGTAAGCCGCCCTGGGCCCGTGCGATACCCTTGCGGAATGAGTTCTTCGGCTACGACAATCATCTCGAAATTCTCCCCCTGCTTCGCTTGGTAGGTGGAAAAAATTACCGCGTGTGCGCCGATCACCGCGCCGGCGCGGCCATCGGCCGTGCGCAATTCGAACTGGCCTTGGGCGTTTGTTGTGCCATAAGACCCGGGCCCGGCATTGATGGCATCGCCCAAACGCTGTGGTTCGAACGCCACCTGGGCGTTGGCCACGGGGCGCCCGTCGAGCATCAGCGTTCCGGAAACGGGCGCGAGGGGAAAATCGTCGCCGGCGCAACCGGCGAACATCGGCAGCAACACAAGTGCGCTAATCGAGGCTGGGAATGATTTCGTTGCCATTGACTGTCGCCAGATTTTGGTAGATGTCGGCATCGATCTCGGCGGCAATGCCGTGGACAGAGCCGTCGCAAAAGACAAACTGAATGATGCCGCCGGCATGCAACGAAGCAAAGGCACGGTCGCATTGCCACCATTTGTCGCCGTTCGCCGTCATGCAGGCATCGTAGTCGGCCAGTCGCGTGTAAGACTCCGGCTGCGCCGCGGCCAAGTTATGGAAGGAATGCGTGCTCGCCCAGTAGGGTCGGCTGCTCGCTTGGCTCTTGTTTTGCGGATCCTTTGTGTGATACTCGCCCACGAGCATTGTATTCGACGTGCCATCGCGAATCGTGGAAATAGTTTCTGCACGGTAATCGCAGACCTTGGTCATGTGAAGTGGTCCGCGATCAATCTCGCGAATCGTACTGCTGCACGAGAAAGGTGGATAGTCCCAAAAGCCGTTTTGATGTCCGACATAACGGCGTCCCGATACTCCTTTATAGGAGCCTACGGCAATCTCTTCCTTCGGTGTTTGAACCGGCTGATCGAGAAGTCCCGTAAGGGGGAACGACGGACAATTCATCACTTCGAGAGGCGTTTTGAGCACGCGCAGATTGTCGGGGTGCGCGTTGCGCAATACGGGGTCGTATAAATCAAATAACGCTTGCTGTTCAAGATAGGGAAGGATCGAGATGGCCCAGTTGATGCGATCTTCGGCCGGGGCATTACTTGGCCCTTCTTGTATGCTACCGGCGGGCAATGCTCCAAATGCGGTTGCGTAGTTGTGGATTGCCAGGCCGATCTGCTTGAGGTTATTGCCGCATTGCATCCGCCGAGCCGCCTCGCGCGCGCTTTGTACGGCCGGCAGCAAGAGCGCGACCAGGATGCCGATGATCGCAATCACGACCAGGAGTTCAACAAGCGTAAAGGCGTTTCTTCTGGGCATGCGGTCGAGTGCGCACGAACCGTGCAAAATGTCGGCGAGTGACAGTTTAGATTCGAATCGAAGAGCCGCTCGTAATCTTAACACGATTGTGTCGATGTCGGCAATCACTGCGGAATCGGTCCGACAGTCACGTAGGCTTCGGCCGGGAAAAAGGTTTCTTCGCCGTCGACAAGCGATTGCAGATGAATTTCATACAGATGCCCGCGACGCATTTCTGGCAAACGCAGGACAACGCTCTGAGCGTCGTCTGCGGGTTCGACGGCATCGATCTTTTCGGATCGTCGATCGAGATCCGGGCCACCATAGGCGGGTGTCGCCTCGCGCCGATAGGAAAGTAGCGAGTAGTTCGCGACGGCTGCCAGTTTCGCGGAATCGACGGGCGAGGTAAAGCTAATTTCGAATCCGTTGTCGAGCGTTTGCACTTCGGCAATTCCGGGCGGCAAGTTGCCGTTAAACTTCGCGCGCACGATCTCGCCGACATTTTGCCCCGCACCCCAGGCACTGTCGCGGATGCTGCCGATGTAGAGATCTCCGTCGGGTGCAATGGCCGCCGCGATCGGGCCTAGCAATGCCGGCTTGCGGTTTGTGGCGGGCGCACTCAGCGGATAAACGGCGCCTTGAAAACGATCGCCAACCTTTTGCAAACTGATACGGACCAAACGCCCGGTGTCGTATTCGCAACCAACCAGATGCCCTTCCCAAGGGCCGAACAGACTGCGGCCAATCTGCTCGCGCACGGCCGGCGGTGTTTCCAGAAAGCAAATGCCGTTCACGCTACGTGTCCAGGGATGCGGGATCGCCACCGAGGGACCAGTCTTTGCATGTTTTTCGAATTCCTCGCGAGGCAATCCGCTCGGATGACCAAAGTGAGCGCCGGGAACGACGTGATTCAACTCGTTGTAGACGGTGTACTGGCCTTGATTGTCGGTAATGAAGATGGCGCCATCGAGTTGGCGGCGCGCGATTCCTAAAGGAAAACGCGAGCCCCGCGTGAGCGGATTTAATTCGAAGGGGCGCGCATTGTCCGGCGTTGGCTGGCGCGACTTTAATTGGATCGCGCGGCCGATCAGCAGTTGGTCGGGGCCTTTCCGCTGCGAAACGGCAATGTAGTAATTGCCTTCTTCGTCGCGCGGCAGGCCGACGGCCCAGCCGTGGTAGTCCGACGAATGCCCCCAGCCGTCGACGAGCGTTTCGACGCGCCCGACAGAACGACCGCTGGCGTCGAAATGCAATCGCATGAGCGACGTTTTGTCCACGACATCGAGAACCCGATGCCCCTTCGCATCGATTGCCGTCGCAATGCCATAGGGCGCTACCAGTTCGACTCCGAGATCATCGGCAGCCTCTTCCAATCCATCGTGATCGTTGTCGTCGACTCGCCAGATGCGCCCCTTCAGCGACGCAACGAACATGGTATCGCCGTGCTGCCACGCGAAACCCGTAGGCATGATCTCGGTTGGGAGCGACAGCCGTGTGGCGTTGAAACCTGGAAGCACATCGAGCGACTCTTGCTTCGCGAAAATAGGAGGAAAAGCGGGAGTGAGAAAGCGATCGGCCGGAAGGTGCGCTTGATAAAATGCGTTGAAACCAACGACTTTGCCGTTGCAAGCAATCGTCAGTTGCGCCTGGTCGCCGGCATCGAATTGCGTGTCGTCGAGCGAATGAAAACCGACTTCGGCGAGACCGTGCTTCGATTTGGCGAGGTCGCGATCACCGTCGCTGATCGACAATGGATCGTTTTCGATCACCATGGTTTCGCCCGGCAGCAGATCGTATTGCAGCAGCGCGCCGGCGGGAATCCCCGCGATACGCACGATGCGTTCGAAACCTGGTTTGTCGCCGACGAGGGCGCGAAATCTCTGTTCCATGCGCACATTGAAGATCGGCGCTGCGGGGTTGGGGCTGGCGAATATGAGCCTCGTGGCGAATGTGACTCCGCCGTCGGATTGCCCCCAGTCGTCGAAAGCGGGTGGCATGTGCGGATCCATTCGCGGCTCGAAGGTATCGCCGTGATACACGAAACGCAGTTCGGCTCGCATGGCTTTTCTATCGTCGATAGCGAAGATCGGTGCACCGGATGCTTCCCAGTACCAGTACTTCTGCCGTGTTCGCTGCCTTGCTGCATCGCCGATTCGCCAGCCCGCCAGCCGATAGGTTTGCTGGTCGAACAAAACGTTGTGCCGATTGGCAAGCGCCACGTAGAACGGTTTTACGAAGAGACGACCGTCGACTTCCAGATTGTCGGTCAGCACTTTGGCGGGATCGCGATTGTCAGGCTTATTGGTTTGTCGCAGTACGCGAATTGCGTCGGGGGCGGGCGGCTCGAAGTTGGGTTGATTGAGAATCGCCCAGACGGCGGCAACCTGTTGATCCAGGTCGCTATCGAGGACACCCGGCACCGGAACGCGGACGGAGGGCATTTCCATCCGCGGTACAATGCGCGCGGGATCGTGCAGCCATCGTTCGAACCATTGGCGTCGAATCCGCTCGCCGAGCATCGACAGCAGGGGGCCTTTCGCCTCGGGTTTCACTTCGCGCGGTTTCTGGCTGCCAATTTGATGACAACTCGTACAACCAAAACCATCGGCCGTGACCAGGCGTCGACCCGCAAAACGCAGGCTCTCCGACGGTTCGGCCGTGGTTTGATTGAGCGTCTGATCGCAACGCTGAAGATACTCCACCATCGCGCCTATCTGAGCATCGCTCAGGCGATATTGCGGCATCCGCACATCGAGCCAATCGCGCCTCACCCGTGGTTTGGCAATCGCCTCGCGGAGTGCAGCCGGCAATAATTTGTCGCCGACACTGTCGAGAGCAGGCGGTTCGAATCGCGGCATTTCAGCGGCCAATTCACGGTGATTCTTCAAGGCCGACGCCAGCCGATTGGCAATGCCAGGTGCGAGACCACGTCGATGGCAGGCCAAACAATTGTTCTCAGCGAGCAATTGTCGGCCATAGTCCGACGACTCGATCGCATGGCGCAATTGCGACTTGGCGCTGCTCTCGGATCGCCAGCCAAGAGGAGATTCCACCACTCGCTGAAGGGCTCTTTGAGACGATGCCGAAAGTCGATACCACGGTCGCGATTCACCTGTACCTGGAGGATTCAAGCAACCTGCATTCCAATTTAGCTTGCCTGGCGGAAGAACTACGCCGGTGGTTCCCGCCGGAACATCGTCCGCCTCCCCAGTCGGCATTCGATGACACGCATGACAGCGAAACTCGCGCACAAGCTTCTTTCCCAATTGAACTTGTTCCAAATCCTCGGGCCAGTTCCCGGGGGCAGGCTCGCTGGCGGGCGCCGAGGCAAGCCCGGCCAGGTAGCCGCTCAAATCGCGGATCTCTTCGCTTGTCAACGTGAAACGCGGCATTCGATGATCGCGATTGACCGAAGCTGGATCGCTCAGCCAACGCGCGAAGTATGTCGCTGGACGCTTGTCACCAACTTGGCTCAGGTCACCTCCATCGTATGGTGCGTCGTTTGGAGAACCATCGATCGTATGGCATGCGACGCAACCGCGTGTGCGAAAAATTCTTTCGCCATTCGCCAAGTCGCCCACATCCGGCCTGGGATCTTGCCGGTCGTTCCCCTGCTGACCTTGCGTCAGATAGGCGGTGATCGCCCGGGCTTGCCGGGATGACAAGGCGAAATGTGGCATCTTACGCTCAGGAAAAGTCTCGCCGTTAGGCGGGACTTCCGTCGACGTTTCGAGCCTGCGTACGATCCATTTGCGCCGAATGTTGCCGACCAGATTATCGAGCGCCGGCGCCGAAAGGGGCGCTTCGCCCCGCGGAGCATGGCAGGCCGCGCAACGCGCCGCGCGCAACAGTGGCAATCCTGGCGAAATCTCATCGTCCGCCCCTTGTTCCGTGTCGTGATGGAGCCATCGGGCGGCGATTGGCTCCCAGGTGAACCGATTGCTCGACCACAACAGTCGGAATTGAATCGTGTCGATGGGTCGGTAAACGAGCCGTATTGGATGACGTCCGAAAGTAAACCGGACCGGATGCGAGACAAGCCCTTCGTGACTTTGCGACGGTTTCAATTCGATCGAGTGATCGCCGACGGTCAATTCGATGTCGCCGCCGGCGGGCGCTGAGAATTGATAATCGCCCGGTTCTTGGATGTCGAGGTAGCCCGTATAAGTGACGACTATCGCGTGGCTACTCTCATCGCGCGCCGCTACGTTGTCCGATTCGCTCAAGTCGAAAAGAGAAATTTCGGTCTCGACACGTCGAATCGGCGCACCGGAACGATCGTTATACGTGACAACCAGTCCCGGTGATGTAGTTTCGGCAGCGACTTCGTCGGCGTCGTTCTCTTGGGAAACCGCTACTGTGTTCGCAATCGCAATCGCAGCAATCAGCATAAGCAAGCGCAGCGTTTGCGATGAGCTTGGCGTTTTCATCCGCGTGCCTGCGCATTTGCGACGGATTCGAACCAGCGCATTTCCTCGGCGATGCCAGCGGCCAATGTCTGTTGCTGCAACTCGCTAGGCAACACGCCCCAGGCGTACGTTTCCACCTCGAAATGCGTAAGTCCGTCGTCCGCTGCGGTCGCTGCAAGGCACTCGATAATGTCATCGCGCGATGTGCCAAGCAGGCCGAAACTTTCTAGATAGATCGGCACGTGGAAATGAACTCGCCATTCGCCCGACAGAGAATCGCCTTGGGCTTGCAAGGCCAGCGGCAAATCTTCGAAGAATGTATCGCCCGTATCGTGCCGAACTACCGTTTGGTGCAGGTAGCGATCTTCGGAGAACTTGGAAAGCTGCTCGACGGCGGCCGGTCGTTGGCTAGGATCGAGTGCGCTAAAATCGAGACAAACGGCCGACGAGACCTGAACTTTTCCCACGCGAATTCCTGCATTGCGGTAGCGTTGAAGAACGTCTCGCTGCGGCTCAAACATGACGGCGGCATGACAAACATCGTGGCAGACGCGCAAATGACGGCGGGCGATTTCTGCATTCGGGCCGTTGAGCAGGAAGTTCTGAAAGAACCGAACCATATCGTGGCTGGTCTGCAACGCGCAACCCGGTTCCGGTTCCAGGCAGATCGTGATCAGTCGGCCGCTAGCTTTTTCCAGGTCGGCGCACGTGCGCGCTACGGAGAGAAGGCGCGCAGCGGCGGCTTGCAGGAAGTCGGCCTTTGGTGCGGGATCGCCCCAACACAGAGGAAGCGTGGAAATACTGCCGCTCTGGCCGGCCGGAAGTATTCCATCGAGTATGGCAATAAGATCGAGAGTGTAACTCTCGCGTTCTTCCGCTACCCACGTGGGCTGATAGACCTTGTGTTTTACGACGTCTTGATGGAAGTCGCCGTAAGGGAATCCGTTGAGCGTGAAGGGGGTTAGTCCTGCTTCGGCGAGCCAGGCCGCGAACGGTGCGATTGTGTCGAGTTCTACCAAATCCCGCGCCGCGGGCGCGGCCAGCCAAAGACCGATGCCCATGGGCTGGTCGGGATAGGCGAGACGTTTCACCTCGCAGGCATGCCGCAGCAGATTCTCTTTCGTTGTTGCCAGGTCGGCGCCGGCGTGAACGTTCGTGCAATACCCAACTTGTCGCGCGCGGGTCGTCATGCTCAAAGTTGTGTCGGGTTAGGCGCGTCGCCGTACACTTCCTTCGGATCGAATACCTTCTCGGACTCGGTGTACTCGAGCCGTAGCTTGGCGGGCGATTCGTCGGTTCCCACAGGCGCGCGGCGATAGAAACAGGAACGATAGCCTACGTGGCAGCTTGCCCCGCCTTGCACATCGACTCGCAGCCAGACGCAATCCTGGTCGTCGTCGATCCTCAATTCACGCACCTTTTGCACGAGCCCGCTGGTTGCACCCTTGTGCCATAGCGCCTGACGGCTGCGGCTGAAATAGACCGCTTCGCCGATCTGAATCGTCTTCTGCAGCGCCTCAGCGTTCATGTAGCCCTGCATCAACAATTCACCCGACTCGTAATCGGTGGTCACGACAGGTAGCAAGCCATGCGCGTCGAATTTTGGTGCGAGATCGTAACCTTCTTCTACTTGCTCCACACTAACGCGCGGGGCAAAAGCATCGTTTGATTCGGACATGATGAATTGGGGATTGAGAATGTTAAATTTGATGAGGCCGCCACGGTAAGGATCGAGATCTTTGCTAGCTGGCCACTTTTTGCGCCAAGCAGCGACCGAAGATCATTCGGCCGGCGCTCGTTTGCAAAACGCTTGTTACAGTAATGTCGACCTGCGCGTTGAGGTAGTCACGTCCGCCTTCGACGACGACCATCGTGCCATCATCAAGATAACCGACACCTTGGCCAACCTCTTCGCCGGGTTTCACAATTCGCACTTGCAGATTCTCCCCCGGCAGGCAGATCGGCTTGAGGGCATTGGCGACATCATTCAAGTTAATGACGCCCACGCCATGAAGCTTAGCAACCTTATTCAGATTGTAATCGTTTGTCACGATTTTGCCATCGAGCAACTTGGCCAATAACACAAGTTTCAGGTCGACCGGCTGGCCTTCCATTTCAGGATGCTCTCGATCGTAGATCTTAAGATCTACCTTCGAATCGTTCTTTAGCTGATTGAGGATATCGAGCCCGCGCCGTCCGCGACTGCGCCGCATCTTGTCGCTGCTATCTGCGATCGCCTGCAATTCAGCGATGACGAAACGTGGCATGATCAATTGCGTATCGAGGATATACGTATCGACGACGTCGGCAATTCGGCCGTCGATAACAACCGACGTATCAAGCACCAGCGGTTTGAGTCCCTTGACTTCCTTCGAGAACTCGACGTACGGAATGATAAAGCGGAAGTCGTCTTTGGTTTGCATCAAGACACTGATGCACGTGTAACACAGCAGCATGCCCAGCACTAACTGGGTCCATTGCGCTGCCTCCGAATCGGGTTCCGGCAGCACGGGGCTCAAGGCCAACTTCAGCACATAGGTCAGGAAGAGCCCGATGATCATGCCGAAGTAGACGGCCGTAATCGTATCGAGTCGCTTACGAGGTAACGATCGATCCACGAAAATCACCGCGATCGCTAACCCCACAATTCCACCGAATACAGCAATCGGCAGCCACTCGGGATCTTCCGCCAGCACGTTCGAATTGATCAGACGTACGCTCAGCCCGACGGCGACCATCACAAACACGAGTCGTAAGATCAGGAGGGGCATGATAGGCGCGGTCGATCAGCGGCGATGGGTGAGGAAGGTCGAACTGCGTGTGATCTCTTTCATTCTACCATGCCCCGCTCAATCGATCAGCCCTGCGAATTCAGATGGAAATGGCCTCGATTCCTCGCATGTCCCGGCAAATCATGCCGAACAAAGCCGCTGATACTGCTGATACGCATAGCGGTCCGTCATTCCGGCCAGATAGTCGGCCGCGGCCCGGGGTGGGCCGTCGGCAGTCACGCGGGCAAGAAATTTATCGGGCAAACGCTTCGGATCGGCGGCGAGACGCTCGTGCATCTCGCGCAGGCGCTGCTGCGCCACGAGGCGCGACTCCATGACGCGCGGATTGCGGTAAACACGCAGATACAAAAAGTCTTCCAATTCGCGCTTCTTGTCGGCCATTTCGCGGCTTGGCCCGAGGCGCAGGCCCCCATCGCACGCCGCTTGGGCCGTGGCGGGTTGTTTTTCTTGCAGCACAACCTCGGCGCCAGCGAGCAAGTCGCGCACTTGATGGTCGATCAGTTCGTGAAGGATTGCTCGCCGCAAGGTATCACCCTCGATGCTTCCATGACGATCGCGCATGCGTGTCGCGGCCTCCTGCCACAAAGGAATCTCTAGTAACTCGCAGGGATCAAGAAACTGATTCTCCAACGCGTCGTCGACGTCGTGCGTGTCGTAGGCAATGCTGTCCGCAAGATCGACAATCTGCACCTCGAGCAGCGGGCAAAGATCACTCTGTTTATTGACTCGGCTACGCTGTCCTTCTAGAACTTCATGGCTCAAATTCAATCCTGGAAATGCCGGGTAGCGGCTTTCCAGTAATTCCATGATGCGCAACGCCTGATTGTTATGGCTAAAGCCGCCGTCGTTGGCCAGGCACTCGTCCAGCACATCTTCACCCGCATGCCCAAAGGGCGGATGGCCGATGTCGTGCGCCAAGGCCAGGGTCTCGACCAGATCCTCGTTCAACCGCAAAGCGCGCGCGAGCGTACGCGCGATTGATGCAACTTCGAGTGTATGGGTTAGCCGCGTGCGATGGTAGTCGCCGAGTTCGTCGGCAAACACCTGGGTCTTGCCGCTCAATCGCCGAAACGCGGCGCTGTGGATAATGCGGTCGCGGTCGCGCTGAAATGGCCCGCGGTAAGGATGCGGCGGTTCTTCGTGCCGGCGTCCCACAGTGTCGGCGCTATGCATGGCAAAGGGCGCGAGTAACTCCGACTCCCGCGCCTGGATTGCTTGGCCGACTCGGTTTCTCATGGTAGAGCCTGCTTCAGCAATTCCCACAGCGAATCGAGCGATTGAGGGATAACCTTCGCCCCGGCGACAGAAGCCATGAAGTTGACGTCGCCATTCCAACGCGGGACGATATGCCAATGCAGGTGCCCAGGCACACCCGCTCCCGCCACATGCCCTAAATTTAGGCCGACGTTGAAGCCTTCGGCCTTAATTTCTTGGCCGAGCACTTGTACAAGGTGAGCAATCTGCTGCTGCATCGCCAGATGTTCTTCGTCGGTTAATTCGCCGAGCTGGCCAACATGACGTCGAGGCGCAACAAGAAGATGTCCGTTGTTGTACGGATATCGATTGAGCAGCGCAAAGGAAACCTCGCCTCGCAGCACGGTCAAGCTAGCCCGGTCGTCTCTGCCGTAAACGGCCCGGCACATGAAACAGCGCGCATCCGCACCAGCAGGCAAGGCGACCGAATCGGATTTTTTGTCCGATTCTCCGGCCGATTGAATGTATCCTAGGCGCCAAGGCGCCCAAAGTATCTCACGGTCCACGTATATCGCTTCCAGACGAGGAATGTTCCGCTAACAGCAGGAGCAAAATCTTCACCGACCTGCGAACCTCAAATGCTCGCTGTAAGTCTATGCAACGCAGAGCATTAGGACAAGATAGCCGTGTAGGGCAGGCGTGGCTCGCAACAGCAGAGTCTTCTCCCATCGATTCTGCAAACCGAGTACTATGGGGAAGTTCCGCCGCTATTCCCATGCTTCCAGTCAGGGGCGAGTTGTTCATGAGTTTTCGTGTCGATTTACAAGACTTTCGCGGTCCTCTGGATCTGCTGCTCTACTTGGTTCGCAAGCACGAAGTAGAGATTGTCGACATGCCGATCGCGATGATCACAGAACAGTTTCAGCAGCATCTTGAGGTGCTGGAAACGCTCGACGTGAATGCGGTGGGAGATTTTCTCGAAATGTCGAGCACGCTGATCGAAATCAAGTCGCGCATGGTATTGCCGCGGGGCGACGAAGTGGAGGATGAAATCGACGACCCACGCCAAGAGCTGGTCAAACGCTTGCTCGAATACAAGCGATTTCGCGATGCAGCGAGCATGCTTGACGAACGGAGTCGGACGTGGCAGGAGAGGATTCCTCGCCAAGCGAACGACCTTCCGCGCCGCAAGCGCGAAGTGTCGGCTGAACCGATTCGCGAAGTCGAACTGTGGGATCTTGTCAGTGCGTTTGGGCGCATTATGCGCGAGAATGTGGCGTCGCGCCCTTCGAATATTGTCTACGACGATACACCCATTCACGTATACATGGAACGCATTCACGCGCGACTGATGCGCGAGGGAAGCTTGGCGCTCTCCGACTTGTTTGAGCCGGGAATGCACAAATCGACACTTGTGGGCATTTTCCTCGCCATGCTCGAATTAGTGCGTCATCACGACGTGCGTACGGAACAGGAAGAGTCGTTCGGAAAAATTATCTTGCGGCCGGGCGAGCGAACCAGTGCGACTCTCGACGTGTCGAGCGCCGATTCGTATGATCACCCATCTGAAGACAGCACGGCCGAAGTCTGAGCGTTTCTCGACTCGCTCTTTCGGCGAATATTCGATTTAGACTATTTGGTGATTCACCTGTATAGCATCCATGATTGACAACGCTCCTTATGCTACGATTTCACACCGCGATTTAACAATCGAGGGTTATTCGCGCGCCGCCGTGCAGTCGTATTGGCGTATTCCCGAGTTCAAGGTTGGTTTCGATTTGGGAGCGCAGCCCTGGGCGTTCATGGGCACTCCTACCTGGTTCATCTCGCATGCGCATCTCGATCACATCGCTTCGCTGCCACTTTATGTAGCGCGGCGGCGGATGATGAAGATGGAACCGCCAACCATTTACATGCCGGAAACAGCGATTGGGCCTTGCCGCGAGATTTTGAAGCAATTTACGCGCCTGGATCGAGGTCGCATGCCGTGCGAACTACTGCCCATTCATCCGGGCGATGAAATTGAGCTTTCGCGCGAATTGGTCGTCGTAGCTACCGAAACACAGCATAGCGTGCCGTCGATGGGGTTTGTCGTATGGGAGCGACGGCGGAAGCTGAAGCCTGAATACCAGGACCTGACGGGCGAACAAATCCGCGATCTGCGCATGGCGGGAACGGACGTGGCAAGCGAACAGCGAATTGCCCGGTTGGCCTATTTGGGTGACAGTTCTCCCGCAGGGCTCGACCGTTGCGAAGCGATGTACGAAGCCCAGGTATTGATCATGGAGATGACGTTCGTTGCGGCCGCGCATCGGAAGGACGCTATTCGCAAGTTTGGGCACATCCACCTCGACGACGTTATTGCGCGGCGCGAGCGTTTTCGCAACGAATTGATTATCGCAGGCCATTTCAGCACGCGTTACAATCGACGACGGGTCGAGCAGATTGTTGCGAAACGGCTTCCGGACATGCTCGATGGTCGATTAAAACTTTGGATCTAAGCCCATGGCCGGCAAACCACGCAAATCCAACGACAATCCTAATTCCTCAGATAGTAGCGGGGAGCCGCCAAAAATTGACCTGCGTCAAGCTCAGAAGCGATTGCTTGAATTGCTGGCGATTCCTGGGCGCAGCGGCGAAGAGATGGCCGTGGCCGAGTATATTCGCAGCCAATTGGTCGCCGCCGGCGCGAGCGACACACAGATTCGTTCCGATCAGGCCAATCGAAAAACGCTGCTGCGGGGTGATACCGGAAACTTGATCTTTAAGTTGCCAGGCACGATGCGGGCACCTCGTCGGCTGCTAATGGCACACATGGACACCGTACCGATTTGTGTTGGAAGCCGTCCTCAGAGACAAGGAGAGTCGATTCATTCGGCAGATCCTGAAACGGGCTTAGGTGGCGATGATCGCGCCGGTGTGGCGGTTGTCCTGCAGTCCGCACTCGAAGTCTTGCGTTGCGACCGTCCGCATCCGCCGTTGACATTTCTATGGACGGTTCAGGAAGAGGTCGGCTTGCATGGGGCGCGCCATGTGAATTTGCGAGCGCTCGGCAGCCCGAAGCTCGCATTCAATTTCGATGGCGGCGCTCCAGAAAAACTGACCATTGGCGCGACGGGCGGTTACCGGATGTCGATCAAGATACATGGTCGGGCGAGCCACGCGGGTGTGGCGCCGGAGGAAGGCGTGAGCGCGATTGTGATCGCCGCAGTAGCAATTGCAGATTTGCAGAAAGAAGGGTGGCTCGGACTCGTCGAGAAACCGGAGGGAACTGGCACGAGTAATGTCGGTGTGATCCGAGGCGGCGAGGCTACGAACGTAGTAACCGATCTCGTGCACGTACGCGCCGAAGCGCGAAGCCATGATGCTCGATTCCGACGTCGCATTGTCCGAGAAATTGAACACGCTTTTCAGAACGCTGCGCGTCGAGTGAGAAGCGTCTCCGGGCGAAAGGGCACGGTCGAAGTGGAAGGGCAGTTGGACTACGAGTCGTATCTTTTGCCGCGCGACACTCCGTGCCTGGACGTTGCACAGCGGGCGGCAGAAGCCGAGGGCCTGCAACCAAGCCTGGCCGTCGCCGATGGAGGGTTGGACGCCAATTGGATGAATGCCCACGGCATCCCGACCGTGTCGCTAGGCTGTGGGCAGAAGAATATTCACACGGTCGACGAAACGTTGAACCTCGTGCAATTCGAACAGGCCTGCCGCATTGCCGTGCGCGTCGCGTTCGGCACGGCCTAGGATTCGTAATTGTAGATGCGCCATGGAACTAGACGACGAAGTGTGTCTTTGCTTTCACGTTACGAAACGCAAAGTATTGTCGTATTTACGCATTGAAAAACCGCAGCGAGCCGCCCAACTGAGCGAATGCTACGGCGCAGGAACCGGTTGCGGTTGGTGCCGGAAATATTTGAAGCATCTCTTTGAAAGCGGTCGTGCGCAAGCGATCGATAGGGTCAACGACGTTTCGGCCGACGACTACGCTTCGGCACGCCGGCAGTACATCGCCGATGGTAAGGGAACTCCGCCGGGGGGGAACTAGGATCGTTTCGTTCGAGGCAACTGGCGATACGTTTGCCATTCGGTTAAAATGACACGCTTTCGGGCGGTATGCCTTTCGCTTTCACCCCTAGCGTGAAGATTCTCTATGGCACGTAAAGTATTAAATAGGAAAGAGTTACGGGCAGAAAATGAAGCCGCCGAGGCTTCCGGGGCCGCCAAAAAGAAGGTCACCAAGAAGAAGACGACCAAGCGAAAGTCACGGAAGAAGGCAGCGGCGGAAGTGCGGCTGAAGGCTTTCTGGGGAATTTTCAATCAGTCGCTCAAACGCGTCGCCGTGTATGACTATGCTCAGCGAAAAGCCGCTCAGAAAAAGGCGGACGAGCTAACCAATTCATCGAAATCGCCGCATTTCGTCCAGCTTGTAAAAGAAGTAATCGAAGAAGCCTAGCCTGGATCGGCGCGGCTCCTGCCATGTTGGGTCTGGCCCGAGAGCGGGTTGGCTGCGGGCGAATTTGCTGCGAATACATTCTCTCTTTATTTCGCACCGGAATTGCTACTATGCAGAAGAACACGCTCATTATGGCGGCCGTTGGCGTATGGGTCGGGGCAGGCATCATCTTTTTGGTCTGGTTTCTTGGGGGCGATTCCCAGCAGAATCCGGAATCGGCGACCTCGCCGCAAGCAGAAACATCGACTCAGCCTGCTGCAGCGCCCACGCCCGCGGCTGTTCCGGTTGCCGCTCCTGGCGCCGACCCCTTACAAGCAACGGCGATTGCCGCCGCGAGTTTGCCGGCAACCTCGAGTCAAACACCTCCGCTCGATGGCGGCAAACTTGCGATTGAGGTTGCCGAAGGTTGGGAAGTCATGCCGCGGAACAGTTCCTATGTCGTCGGCATGCGACAGCCAAATCTGACGCTTCCTCAAATCATCGTCAAGAAAGCGACTGGCTACTTGAATGTGGATAGCCTCTCCGCTGCAAACGCGGCAACGATTGCTGCGGGCGTGCAGAAGGCGCTACTCGATGACCACAAGACGCTTACGCAGGAAGTGGCCGCCGTCCGACTCGATCGCGTGGCTGGCGATCCCGTTTACGTTTTACGTTATCTGCGAAAAGCCAAGCTATCGGGCGTAACCGCCGACGTGATGACGCTGGTCTATTCTCGCGACGATCTGAAGTATGAAATTGAGATGCGGGCTCAAGGCGATACCGCATCGCAACATGCCAACGCACTTTATGCTGTTGCAGCATCCATCGAGCCGGTTGCCGGTGGCGGGATTGGCGAGTCGTTCGCAGTTCCTGCCGCTGAAGAAGCGGCGCCGGCGGACGAATAGCTGCTCATACTGCTGAGCAAAACGTCTTGCCAATGCGTGTGCTCCAGGCGATCGTCGCAGGAACCGTTCCGCGATGGTTATCCTAAAAATCTTGTCAGGCGCTCGACGGTTTCCGGTTTGTTGAATTCCAGCTTTCCGAAGCCGCGTTCCGCACCAATCGCGACGGCGGCGTCTTGATGCTCGGAATAATTTGTGACGAGCATTGCTGGAACATTTGCTAGCGACTGGTCGGCCTTGACCCGGCGAATAATCTCGATGCCATCCGAATAGTCGCAGTCGAGTTTTCGATTTACCAACATTAGGCAGTATTGCCCGGTGCGCAGCGCGGTGAGTGTATCGTCGAGGGCGTGGGCGCGATCGACCTCGACTGCAAAATGCGTTTGCAGGAACTGGGCGATCGACATGTAGTCGGGATCGCAGTTGCCGACGTCAAGTACTCGTCTTGTCATGCTTTACAATTCAACTATTCGCAGCGACGCTGTCGTGGCCCCTCGGCGAGCAGGATGAAACCGTGGAGGACTCATTTATACTCGTTGCCCGTGTGCACTGGCCAGGCAGCCGTCAATGAAGGAAACTAGACGTTCCTTACTGCTGCTGAGCGTTGCCTTCTCGCTGAGCCACTTCCGTATCGGGAGCGATCGCAAACAAGTGAGTCTTGTTGGCAATGTAGAGTACATTCTTGGCCACGATGGGCGTGCTATAAACGGAGTTGCCCATGTTGATTTCGGCAATTTGATCCATTTCCTTGGACAACGTGAAGATAGAAACATCGCCATCTTCGTCGCCGATGTAAACTTTGTCGTCAACAATCAGCGGCGATCCCCAGGCAGCCGCGAACATGTCGTATGTCCAATACGGCTGGCCCGTCTTCAGGTCGAGGCAATGGAACAGTCCGCTAAAGTCGGCGATGAAGAGTAAATTGTCTTTGATTGCCACCGTGCCACAGCTGCGATGCATCGTCTCTTCGAACGAGTATTCGCCGTCACCGTCTTGATCGAATTGGCTATAGTGCCAGACGACCGCAGTGTTTGGGTTGGGACGCGACACTTCGCCATCTTCGGCGACAACGGCTTGAATTCGTTTGGGCGGGATCGGGTGTTCCAAATCGTCGACATTAAATGCGAGTTCAGGGCTTACGTCGCCTCGCTTGGTCGGATCGATGGCCCATAGATGACCAACGCCTTCGCCGTGTTCCGGGTCTTGGCCGACGGCAACATACACCAGGCCATCGTGAATCACGGGAGTGGCAATAATGTTGTTTCGCGTGCCCTGGCCGCCGAGCACCCACTTCGTCTCCTTCGGATTGGCGTCGAATTTCCAGAGCAATTCCGGTTCTTTGGCCGTAACATCGGCCTTGAAGCTATAGACCCAGCCATCGCCACCGCCAAAGATTACCTGGGGTACGCCGCCCAACTCGCCGCACGCAGGCGACGACCATTGACCGTGCAGAATATTCTTGCCCGGCGAGGCGTCGGTCCAATAAACTTCGCCCGTGTTCTTGTTCATGGCGAAGAAGCTTGGCGCATCGGGTGCAGGTAGATTGATGTGGCTTTCATCCAGTCCATTCGACGTGTTGACGAATAGAAAATCCCCCGACGACGTGACCGAGCAACTGCACATGTTGTGTTGCGACGTTTTCAACTCTTTCATCATGTCGAACACCCAGACGACATCGGCCTCGTCTTTCGTCGTATAGGTTTCATCTTTATACGGACCGTCGTTTTCGTCGTCGTGGAAGCCGCTCGTATCCAGACAACGGACCTCGCCGCGACTGGTCACGAACCAGAGTCGATCGCCTTCAACAAGCGGGGCGCAACAGATCCCTTGCAAAGGCCAATCATGCACGCGACCGGTCGCTAGCTTTTCGCTGCTATGTTGCCACAGGAATTTGCCGTCGGCTTCGTTGAAGCAAAGCAGGCAGCCAAGGTCCACGTCCTCGGGGTATCGTTCAAGATAGGCAGCGCCATTGTTCGTGCCTACGAAAACCTTGCCATCGGCGACGACCGGATTCCCATACGATTGGGATCCGACACGCGCCACCCATTTAATATTCTTTGAGCCTTCCCGATTCCATTGTCCCGTGTCGAAGTCGATTTCGCCGACTTCCCATTCTGCTGGTATGTTGGCGCCCACTGGTGTGTTGTTGCGCTGAGAACTACCGCCCCACTGGTTCCATTGGCTCGTGACTTCGGCGCTTGTCGGCGCGGCAACGGCCGTTGCCGGCGGTTCACTGGCGACTTGCGTTTCGGGTTCCGATTGCTCTGCATCGGCATCTTCCGCCGGCGCGGTCGCCTGAGCCGCCGCTTCCTGGCTGCTTGCTTCCTCCACAGGCGTTTCCACCGCTTCCTCGTTCTCGCCGGTTTTCTCCGGATTGCTCTGCTCGCTGGCCGGTGCTTCTTCAGCCGGCGGGGCCGGTTCTTCAGGAGCGGACTCTCCGGATGCTTCTTTCGCCGTATCCGAAATCGTCTGATTGCTATCTTCCGCATCGGCAATCTGCTTGGGTGCAGGTCGCGAGCAGCCGACCGCGATGAGGCCGATCCCGCACACGAGTGTAAGAATTGCTTGTGTTCTCATGATTCGAATTCCTTCAACGTTTCGTTGGAAAGTGAATGTTTGAAGTCTCAGTTCCGTTTTTCACTTGCTGAAGTATCCACGCGACATTTTGGCAGACCATAGCCTGTGAGCCTGAGGGTTTGTCGGGCGCACAAAGTGATATCATCTTGCAAGCGATCGTTTCAGTCCCTCCGCTAATTGCTCACGACCGAGTAATTGTCGATATAGAACTCCGTATCTTTTGCGTTGCCGAAGAAGCCAGGGCTTCCTTGCTTGTTCGGCGAGGCATCGTGAATCTCGATGGTCCAATCGTTTGGTTCCGCTTCGTCCCGCAGCCAGATCTTGCCGCGCACGTGCGCTTTTCCATCGCTCAGCTGTGTTGTCATCTTCATCGTGTACCACTTGCCCGCTTGCCAGGGTAGCGAAAGCGTTGCTTGTGTACGTTTGTCGTGTGTTACCCAACTTCCCAATTGCAATTCCTGCGAAGCGCCGAGCAGTGTGAGCGTGTAGCGCTGGTTGATAAGACCCATATCGGGCAATTTGCCGCCATCCTCATGCGCTCGAAAATCGGCTTGGGCGGTATACGAACTCAACGTGACTGGGCCGCACCAACCCTGGCTGCGCGTGCCCAGCTTGGTAATTCGCCCGGGCACGGGAATCTTTTCCAGTTTGACCATGACACCATGACCATCGAGGTCTCGCTCGCCCCGCTCCACGGTAAGACCGAGCGGCGACTCCTGCCACGTCCAACTCTTGACCACTTTTTCCGCAACGAGGTGTTCGAGCAACGGTTCGAAGTAACCCTTGGCCGACGCGAGGTCGCGCACGGCAGCACTCTGTTCCATGAAGTCGAGCATGGAAGCCCAGGGATCGCGCGGAGCACCGGAAATAAATTTCAACGCGGGCGGACTGGCGCCGGCATATTGAGCATTTGTCCAACTAGCCTTCAGGAACAGATATAACTTGCGGGCATCTCGACTCTTTTCCGCAAGTGAATCGAGAACTTCACTGCTGCCGACAATGCAGCGGTTTCGCATGCCAACCCAAGTGACTGGAACGAGTCCGGACTCAAAGTCAAAGCTCCAGGGAAGTTCGGGAATAATCCGCACGCGCGCCCGGCCAGCGATTTCACCGACCTGGCAATTGACCGTTACAGCCGCGTTCTGTGGAACGCTGGGCGCCACATAAACGCCATCTTCCGAGATTTCTCCAGGGCCGTCGACGGCGAATTGAAAGTCGACTTCGCGCTCGCCGAGCGATTGTCCGCGGTCGTTAAAGAGCTTCGCCGTGAACTGTTGACGGCCACCCGGAGCGAGCAACACTTCGCACGGTACGATTTGCACCTGGGCGACTTTATCGTCGTCGCTCACGGGGGTTTCGACCTCAGCTTCGGGGATCGGGTCGGCCGATGGTTCGACACCATCTTTACCGATGCAGTACATGGCCGACGAAGTCGGGATATAGATGCGGCCGTGCGATACGATTGGCGAGCCATCCGAAGCCTCGCCGCGATCGAGCCGCATATACTGCAGTTTCTTTACCTTGTCGCCATCGGGTTCGAGGATGTACCATCGGCCGTCGTTTGTGCAGACGTAGATTTTCCCGTCGGCGTAGAGCGGGGAACTCCGTTGCACGGTTCCCAGGGGCGTGCGAGAAAGTTGCTTACCCGTTTCCGCGTCGAGAACGAAGAGTTTCGCGCGATCATCAATCGCGTAAAGCCGATCATCGATGAGCACCGGCGAACTCTTTCCCACCATCAATTCTTCGACCTGCCACAACTCTTTGCCCGCTTGACTTCCGGATGCATTGGCTTGGAGTGCGACAAGCGCGCCCATGCGGTTGCCCTCGACGTTTTCTTCGCTGTGCCCCGCAAACACTCGATTGCCAACGACAAGCGGCGAAACGTTTAATCCGCGGCGCGAGAAGGGGAAACTCCAGATTTGCTTGCCCGTGCGCGGCTGTAGCGCCCACACGTCGCCATCGCCCGATCCGAAGATCATCATCGCTTGGCCGTCCACGACCTTGATCGTGGGCGTACTGTAAGTCGTGTCGTAGGGATTGAGGCTCGTGCCGGCGAACCAAACGACGTCACCCGTCGCCTTGTCGAATGCCAGAAAACGATGCGCCGGCACGCGCATATCTCCCCATCCGATAACTACACCACTGCAGATTACCAGGTTCTCGAACACCAGCGGCGTGTTCGTTCGGCCGCCGTAAGTTGTCAGCAAACCGAACTCCTCGTGCATCGAGCGGTCCCAGACCAATTTTCCCGTATCGCCTTCCAGGCACGCGAAATATCCGCACGCGCTTTGAAAATAAACATGCCCCGACTCAGGATCGCCAGCAGCGTTCGACCAGCCAAGCCGGGTGTCGGGCACATCCGAAAGGTACATGTTTGTGCGGTATTCCCAGACTGGTTCCCCTGTAGCCGCATCGACGCAAACGATCTTCTCGCCTTCATTTTCCGTGGCCGGCTGGTCGCGCACGATCGTGTAAAGCTTTCCGTTGAGCACAATCGGAGTGCTTCGG
>JAGQOS010000339.1 GCA_020427265.1 Planctomycetales bacterium | reverse complement strand
AAACGCGCTGCGGATAGCTACTTTCGTGGCGGAAAATTGGACGAAGCAATTCGAACGTACGACAGAGCCTATAGCATCGCCATCGACGGCGGCGACGCGGCGAGCGCATTTGGCCTTGGCTTCGTGGCCGCCACGATCGAGCATGAACGTGAGCGCTATGGCGAGGCGGGAAGACGCTACCAAGAACTCGCGCGGAAGCTGTCTCGACACGAGAGGGCGCCGCAGGCTCACTTGCTGGCGATTGTCGATGCGGCTGCATTGGCTCGATCGGGCCCAAGTGATGAACGATTGCAAACCATCAAGGTTTATGAAACGCTGCTTGGCGAGCACTTGAGAACATGGCCGGATACCGAGTCGGCGGCACAGGTAGCTGTCTGGTTAGGCGACCTTCATCGCGCCCGGCGAAGCTGGCGTATGGCCATCGACGCCTACCGGCTGGTGCCCCTGGAGAACAGCCACTTGCCAGAGGCAGCGCGGGCAGCGGCGGAGTGCTATGCGCGATTGATCGAACTCGAACAAGCACAGGATCGCGCAAGCGCCAACGTGTCGGCCGAGGCGATCGCGTATGTCGACCAAATAATTGTGGGACCTCAGCGCCAGTGGCCCGAGGAATTTAGTGAGTTGCAACGCGAGATGGCGCTCGCCTCGGCGAAAATCCGCTTGGGCCACCGTCAGGGAACGCTCGCTGATGCGGAGCGGTTGCTGCGCGAGGCGATTGCACGCTCATCAGGCGCGCCGGAAGACTGGCGCGACGAAGCGACAATCTTACTGGTTTACAATTTGGCCGCGCAGGGGCGTCGTGAGGATGCGGCGCGGACCTTGAACGACGTGGCCTCGGGGTCCGTTGACTTGCTTCTTTCCATGCTTTCGTCACTGGCCGAGTTGTCGTCGCAGGCCGAGCCCGCCGTTCGTTCGGAGCTCGCAGAATTGGCATTAGGTATTTGTTCGAGGCTCGAGACACAGCGTCCCAATTTGTCGCCTCAAGCAGCGTTGCAATTGGATCGAATGACGGCCGAATCGCTGGCTGCTGTTGGCAAACGCGATAGCGCGCTGGAGATATTGAATCGACTTTCCAAGGCATTTCCCCAGCGAGGCGATATCCACGAGCAGCGGCTAAATCTGCTCTCGCAGACCGAGGATCGTGCAACACTCCAACTCGCCCTGGCGGGCTGGAAAACGATGGAGCAAAAGACACGCCGTGGATCCGAACGATGGTTTACGGCCCGATATGCCCATGCTGAAGCCCTGTACCGTTTGGGGAAGAGCGAGGAAACCGCCAAGTTGATCGAATTAACCCGAGTCCTCTATCCCGGCTTGGGCGGCGACTCGATGCAGCGGAAGTTCTTGAGACTCTTGGCGGCTGCGACAGAGAAATGACACGCCGCAGAGTATGGGCGCCAATGGCATGGCGGCTTTCGCGTTGCCGTCTTAGAACGGAGATGTCTGGCGTGGGCGTTGCGATCCTGCGATGACGGCGGTTAAGGCGACGAATGTTCCCGAGAAGATGAGTATGGCTTCCAGCATCGCGTCACCTTGATTCCCTATCAAATTTCCGTATCGAATGTTTTCCCGTTATGCCTCGTAGGGCGTTGTTGGGTTAATGCATTTGACGTGCCAAATGGTTTGGAAGACGATGTGTTGCCGGATTCGCCGCAAATCGCGACGCAAACACACGCGCTATTGTTAGCGCATCGCAGCCTTAAATGCATGCATGTCGTCCAAACGACGGCGCGCGTCTCTTTGCTGCACCTTGCCGGTTAGGAAGAGTGTGCCGACCGTGAGCTTATTGGCGTCTCTTCGCGCACGTGAGGCGCGAGTCGATGACCGGCAGCAGGCAAGACAATAAGAATTGAAATGTCATTCGTGCGCACGAAATAGGGCAGCCGCGGCTTGGGTGGGATAAAGCCGGGCTGCCCCATGCAAAATCGATGAGCATCGATCCATGAATGAAATGTGCTAACAGGCGGAAAGCGCTGTGGGTCGCAGACTCACAACGCTCTGGGCGCCAAGTCGTTTGGTCTACCAAGGCCCGCGGATGTAATACACGCCAAATTGCTCCGTGTTACTGGGCCAGTTAGGCGTCGTCGAGAACGGCATGCCGGACGATTCGACGGCTGGATAACGACGATTGAATTGATGATGGATGCGGGAAATCTGCGTGCCACCCACGCCCCAGCCCCATTCGGTATGAATCCCGACGGTCGGCGGCACGACCAAGACAACGGGAGAACCCCAGGCCGTGTGTTGGTAGCTGCCGTGCCACGGTGTATGTTGGGCGGCTCGATAGGAACGCCAGCGTCCGTCGGGATTAGCTGCGTTTGCGATGACGGGCGCCGCCAAGGTTATTCCTAAGAGGGCGGCAAGGATCAAGAAGTGTCGCTTCACGGCCGGTTTCCTTTATGTATCGTTTCGCAAGACCGTTGCTTTGCGCGTTGTCGAAATTGTGACTACGCCGCCGCTGGGCGGCACGAATCAATTCGAACCAGGCAGCCTTAGAATCTAGTGGCGAAAGAACCACAAGCCGGGCACCCAACGGGGCCCCGTCTTGTATTCCACACTCGTATGACTCCAACTCCCGCCGGGGGTCGCACGCCAGTAATCGCGATGATGCGCGTACATGTATTCATGCGGCATGAGCGGTTGGTAAGTGTAATAGGTATGACCCACAATCGGTGGTGCGGGCAGAGGCGACATATAAAGTTGCGCCGGCTGGCCCTGGTTGCACCGATGATCTTGGGCGTAGTAGTTGTAGAAAACGTCGCCCTGCACGCTACGGCGTCCGTTGTACACGGCCTGCGCCTCGCAGGTGTCGAACAAGCCCACAACATTGGCGACGCACAGTCCGAAAGCAAGCATCCAGAATCGTTTCGAGACGAACCTCATCCTTGCGGTTCCTCCGATTGAATTAGGCGGGATCTGAGAGATGCCGTCGCAACAGGCCGGGGTGAAGTCTTGGCCATGCGGCAGCGGCACCAAGGTGGGGCAACTGATGCGAACCGAGGCGCAGATTCCGTTCCGCGTTCGGCCCATCAACAATCTCGGCAGCGGCTGCCCAGCGCGGTCAATCTTTGTTTGTCGGATCTTCCAAATAGACCCATTCTTCGCGTTCCGCCGGCAAAACCGCCTGGGAGCCGGCTGGTCGAACCGCTATAATCGGCAATCCTTATCAAGGCAGGACCCGGCCATACGTACCCGTGGGTCATTTGCCTTGTTCAACACGGCGACGAGGCATTATCAATTCGACGAAGGAGAGACAGTCCGTTGGCGACCAGAGTGGTGAAAAAGGTCAAAAGGAAAGTGAAGCGCCAAGTCGCCAAAGCGGCGGCGAATGGCCAGGCCAAAAGCACGAGCGCAACGAATGGCCATGTGGCGGAAACGGCGCCGCGGCCTACCAAGCAACGTCGCGCAAGCGCCGAAGCGATGGCCGCGAAGCAACGCGATATTTCTGTTAGCGAGTTCTTCGCCAAGAACAGGCACCTGCTCGGTTTCGATAACCCGCGCAAGGCGCTGCTGACCACTGTGAAAGAGGCCGTCGACAACTCGCTCGACGCCTGCGAAGAAGGTGGCATCTTGCCCGAGCTGTGGGTGCATATCGAACAGACCGCGACGAATCGCTATAAGATTGGCGTGCAGGATAACGGTCCGGGCATTCTGAAAAAGCAGATTCCGCTCATCTTCGGCAAGTTGCTCTACGGGTCGAAGTTCCATCGCCTCCGCCAAAGCCGCGGCCAACAGGGCATCGGCATCAGCGCTGCCGGCATGTATGGCGTGCAGACGACCGGCAAGCCCGTGAAGATCGTCTCGAAGGTGTCTAAACGCAAACCGGCGCACTACTACGAAATCCAAATCGACACGAAGAAGAACCAGCCCGAGATCCTCAACGGGCGCGGCGAAGGGGTCGACATTCCACCGGGCGATAAGGGTTCGGCGTATATCGAGAAGTACGGCATCGAGTGGGTCGAGGAAGATCACGGCACGCGCGTGACGATCGAACTCGAAGCCAAGTACCAACGCGGCCGCGGCAGCGTGGACGAATACCTGGAACAGACGGCGATCGCCAACCCGCATGTCACGCTGCATTACATCGATCCAGACGGTAACGAGCGAGACTACACGCGCAGCACGGACCAGTTGCCACACGAGCCGAAAGAGATCAAGCCGCATCCCTACGGTGTGGAGCTGGGCCGCCTGGCGACGATGCTCAAGGATTCGAAAGAGTCGACGCTTTCGGGATTCTTGACTTCAACGTTTTCTCGCGTCAGCGGCGCCACGGCGCAGAAGATCTGCAAAACAGCCAAACTCGGCACGCGCAGCCGCACCACACGCATCGGCCAGCGCGAAGCGGAAACGCTTTACCGGGCGATTCAGGATACGAAAATTCCGAATCCGGCGACCGACTGCATCTCGCCGATCGGCGAAGACTTGATTCTCAAGGGATTGCACCATGTGGTGCCGGGCGAGTTCTACGCCGCGGCCACCCGGCCGCCTTCGGTCTATCGCGGCAATCCGTTCCAAATTGAAGTTGGCCTCGCCTTCGGCGGCGCGGCGGCCACGCAGAACGTGTCGCGAGATTTGCTCGAAGAGCTCTTGGAAGAAACCGATACGCGCACGATCCGGCAATTCCTTATCAATACGTTCAACGGCCTGGGGAGCGACGCGGCGGAACGCATCATGAAGGAAGCCGGGTTGAGCACCAGGCAGTCACCGGCAAAGCTCAAGCCCAAGCAAATTGAAACGCTCTTCAACGCGATGAAGAATGTGAATGTTGCCGAAGGGCAATCCATGGAAGTGCTACGCTACGCCAACCGCGTGCCCTTGCAATTCCAGCATTCCGCTTGCGCCGTGACGCAAACGATCTTGCAAACCAATTGGCGGGGCTATGGCTTGAGTCAATCGCGCGGTTCGTTGCCCAAAGGCCCCGTCACGGTCATGGTTCATATCGCCAGCGTTTGGGTGCCGTTTACCAGCGAGTCGAAGGAGGCGGTCGCCTCGTATCCTGAAATCCAAAAGGAGCTGCGGCTGGCCTTACAATCCGTCGGTCGCAAACTGGGAATGTACCTGCGACGTCGCATGAAAGTGAAACAGCAGGGCGAGCGGCGCAACGTCTTCCTACGGTACCTGGGCGAAGTCGCCAACGCCGTAAGCGAAATCAACGCCGCCGATCGAGACAAGCTATACGATCAATTGTTAACGGTCGCCAAGAAGCGCACGGCGGACGCCGACATGAAGATGGACGATCGGGGCCGCGTGCTCGACGAGGAAACGGCCGCCGAATTTGGCGACAATGTATTGATTGTCGACGCCGTGGAAGCAGCCAGTGCGATTAATCGTGCGAAGCCCCAAGATGAACAGCCGGACGACGAGGAGTAGAGCAAGCAATCATGGCGAAGAAACGAGTAGTAAAAAGAAACGGCTCCACCTCGACAGGCCGCCCCAAGGCCAAGCTCACGCCGCGCGACAAGAAGACCATGGCCAACCTGGTTGGCTTGGCGGATAAAGTGGTGACAGCCGCCGAGAAGCGGCGCGACCCGCACGTCGATATTCCGTCGCGCACGCTCTCGAACGTGAAGTACAGCCCGCGCAAACGCGTGCTCGAAATGGGCAACAACACGAACCGCCGCCAGTTGTTCGATCTCTCGCAGGCCAAGGCCTACATGCGCACGATGCTCGTGGCCAGCGGCTGCAAGCGCCTGATCGACGAAGGCAAA
>JAGQOS010000338.1 GCA_020427265.1 Planctomycetales bacterium | reverse complement strand
AAAGACACACACGACAACCCCATTGCAAAAGAATTTCGCAAGCTTCTCGATGCCCACGACATGCATCGGCCAGGTTTGGGCTTCTACGCGCTGCGCCACACGTTTGAAACGATCGGCGGCGACTCTCGCGACCAAGTGGCCGTCGATCACGTCATGGGCCATTCTCGCGACGACATGGCAAGCCTCTACCGCGAACGGATCGACGATAACCGGCTCTGCGACGTCGCCGCTCACGTTCACGCCTGGCTCTTCCCGCCGAAGAAAAAGGCCAAGCCGCGCAAACCGGACAGAGAAACGCGGACGGCCGACAGGCGGAAGCGGAAAAGCGACTCGCCGCGGCTGCGAGTGGTCGGGTAGAATGGCAGTATCCGCCGGGCTTGCGGGTAGCTCCCGCGAGCGGCCGTGGGTGTCGACCGTGCTTTCTCCTATGGGCGCGACGGCATCCGCGGCCGAACCGGCCAGCATAGGAGAATCTTGATGACTTCGGAGACACGTCGCACAAAGCAAGACGAACCAACGCCTCAAGAGGGGCGTCCGGTCGCACCCCAGACACCAAAAGAGTTTCTCGACTGGATCGATAATACGATAAGAGAACTGAAACCAGATCGTGAAACACCGATAGGCGACAGCGGTACTTGCGATATGACTCCCGCTGCCCCTGGCATTTCCGGAGCGCCACTACCGCCTCGCATCAGGTTTGGGCTCCGTCCGCCGAGCTTGGCATACCGCCGCAAAGTCGAGTTTCTTGACTATCTTGACGAGTTCGCGTCATTCGACCTGCAATCGGAAATCCAAGAACGGTTTCCGTTGCGGGCTAAAAGCGAAGTCCGCGAATTGATCCGCGCGCTAAAATTCGCGGCAGATCGGATCAGCCCTAAACCGCCTGACAATGATGAAGTTTCCGCCGAGTATCGGCGCGGTGGCAAGCCGGACGGCGAAATTCTGACAGCGAAATGCGCGGCGGGTCTAGCGGGCGTCGACCCGTCGCGAATAGGTGAACATGTTGACCGCATTAAGATCCAAGGAATTCGAGGCTTTATCTATCGCTGGAATTCACTGAGAGCATACGCGGAGGGGCGCGGCATCAATCTAACCGAATGTCAGAAATGACCCGAGTGAACTCTGCATTGAACTCTGCATGATTTCTTTCTACTGCACTAAGCCCCGGGAAATCGGGGCTTTTTTTGTGCGCGGCATGCAGAGTTCAAGTCTGCGATTTGACGCAAGTTCGGGAAAATCGTGTTTTGAATGGCGAACGAACACCGGCAACCGTCGCCAAGAAACAGGAAGCGAAAATGAGCACGGCAACTCAAGCTACCTTCAGCCCTCGCGAGATTGCGGAGCGATACGCTGTGGCACCCGAAAAAGTGTTGCTCTGGATCGACGTCGGTGAACTCGCCGCGGTCAACGTGGCCAGTCCCGGATCGAGCCGCCCGCGTTGGCGAGTGACGGCAGAGGCTCTTGAAGCGTTCGAGCGCCGTCGTGCTGCCGTTCCGCCCGCGCCGAGACCGAAGCGCCGGCAACGGCCCGCGGACGTCAAGCGTTTCTTCTAGCGAAGACGGAATAAAGAGAAGATGCCAGCCCCGCCCACAAACCGCCTCGATCCGTTCGACCAAGCGCCACCGTGCGACCCCGAAGCCGAAGCCGCGTTGCTCGGTTCGCTTCTTCTCGAACCTGCGCTCTTGCGGACAGAGGGCGCATCACTTGAAACACATCATTTCCGCGACCAGCAACACGCCATTCTTCTCGCCACGATGCGAAAGTTGGTCCGCGCGGGCCAGCCCATCGACGAGATCGTTCTTGTTGGCGAATTGAGCGGCAATCCGCTCTTCGGAAGCAAGCCAGGGGCGGCAGCGTTTCTCGCCAAGATCGCCAAAGCGACGCCGACGACAACACATGTTGCCCTCTACCGCGACCGGGTAATTGAGGCATGGCGAAAACGAAAGCTGCGCGAGGCGGCCCTTGATGCGTTCCAGGGGGCTAGCAATGGCCAATCGGTCGCCGGCATCCTGACGGCGCTGCGCGACGAATTGGATCAGGTGGAAAACGTTTCCACCGGACGGCGCGAGCCGACTGACATTGCCGACCTGATCGACGAGTTTCCCGATCTGAAAGAAGAGATCATCGACGGCATTCTGAGGCGGGGCGAAACAGCCAACATTATCGCGGCGGCGAAAACGGGCAAGAGTTGGTTGGTCTACGGCATCGCCCTATCTGTTGCGACAGGGCGACCCTGGCTGAATCGATTTCCTTGCAAGCGTGGCCGCGTGCTGTTGATCGACAACGAATTGCAGCGCGAAACACTCGTTTCCCGCGTCCCGACCGTGGCGCATGAAATGGACCTGGTGCTGGAAGACTACCGCGGGCAACTCAAGGTCGAATCTCTGCGTGGAGCCCTGAAAGACTTGCCGCGGCTAATGGGCGAGTTGTTCGATCACCGCGGCCCCGCCGAATTCGATTTGGTCATCTTGGATGCATGGTATCGCGCCATCCCCGAGGGCGTCAGCGAGAACGATAACGCTCAAATCATGCAGCTATACAACCTGATCGACCGCTACACGACACAACTCGACGCGGCCTGGATCAACATCCACCATAGCAGCAAGGGCGAGCAAGGCGGCAAGGCCGTGGTCGACGTCGGCGCTGGGGCCGGCAGTCAGGCCCGGGCCGCCGATGCCCACATCGTGTTGCGGACGCATGAAGAACCTGGGGCCGCCGTGCTGGATGCCGCGCTGCGATCTTTCCCGCCGATTGCCCCCTTGCCCGTTCGCTTCGAGTGGCCGCTCTGGACACCTGATGCTCGTCTTGACCCTGGCAAGGTGAAGGGCCGCCGCACGGGCCAAGAACAGCGGCAGACTGAGCAGGACCGGCAAGGGATCAAGGATATTCAAGCGGCGTTGTCGGACGCTCCGGCGACTCTGCGCGAGATTCGGCGGCGAACAGGCGGTATGGGACAAACCCGGTCGGAGCGCCTCGTCGCCATGATGGAAAAGCAAGGCGCTGTCGTCTCGGAGGAGATTCGAGTCCGGGGGAATGACTGCCGCCAGTATCGGCTTTCAGAGAACGTGGTACACGAGGAACGTACCACGTGACGTACCACCGTACCACGTGCGGTACGGGGCGCGTTGTACGTCCTTAAAAGGACGGACGTACCACGCTACCACGTACCGGCCAGAACGAAATCATACGGAAGATGACGAAAGCAGCGTACCACGTACCACGTCGACAAACGAAATCAGTAGCAAACAACTCCGGCGCGCGTACTTCCAACCGCGACCGGCCGCGAACCGGACAACCGAGCGGCCGCGGTTGGGCTTTCCGCGGCACCGATAGGTTACGGGAACGACTGCCCTTTGACTCGAAAGCCACTTGGCGGAAACGAGTTACGAACTCGCGCCGTTCGGCCTGACACCCGTAGACACCCGAACTGCCCAAGTATTCAGCACGAAAACCGACGCCAGACACCCCATAGGCTGCACACTCCATAGGCCCCATTCGATGCCCGCTCCGATCGAAAACAAGAACGCGATTCGCCATGGCCTGACGACCGGCAAGCTTCCGGCCGGTTGCGGCTACGTCGAACGGTTGACAAACCAATTGCGCCGGGCGCTCGAGAGCGCCGTTCTCGACATCGCCGGCGAAATCGGTCTCTTCGCCGCAGCGACGATCAACACGGCCTGCCGATGGGAGCGGCACGCGCTTCTCGCGCAGCGCTGGTTGCGCCGGGGCAAGGATTTGACGCCAGCCGACAAGCTGGCATTTTCTCGCGACGTCGCCCGAGCATCGGCCGAACGCGACAAGTGCATCAAGGCGCTCGGCTTGGATCATCAGGACGAACGGGACGCATGGAGCGTTTTGGACGCAGTAGGCGTCCCGCCTACGGCAGATGCCGCCGGGGATGACTCAACAGACCCGAGCGGCGACAAGGCCGCACCCGAAGCGCAGGGGGCCGCATGATGGACAAGCAATCGCTACAACTCATGGCGCACGACCCGGGCGAGCTTCGCGCGCGGTTGCTGGTCGATACCGACGATGGGCCGCGGCTGCTGAGCGCGGTCATGGACGAATGGCAGCGTGAAGACTTTGAAGCACTTGATGCAGGCTGGCGACGCGCTGCCGGGCACAAGGTCGAAGGGGGCCACAGTCGCGGTTGGCTGGAGCGCCCGCGCGGCCATAGCAAGACGTCCGACATCGCCGTGATGGCCTGCTGGGCGCTCGCCTTCGCCAAGAGGCGTCTATCGGGCGTCGTGGCGGCTGCCGACAAGGATCAAGCATCGCTCTTGCGGCAAGCGATTGACCGGCTGCTGGCGCTCAATCCCTGGCTGCGAACGGTCATCAATCCGACCAAGTACAGCGTGACGGGCCGCCATGGCTCGCGACTTGAAATCATTTCCAGCGACGCGCTAACGAGCTTCGGCCGGCTGTGCGACTTCGTAGTCTGCGACGAGCTTTGCCACTGGAAAAGCTCCGGCCTGTGGGAATCTCTCTTCAGCGCCGCGGCGAAGCGTAAACATTGCATGTTGCTGTGCATCAGCAATGCCGGCTTCCAATCATCCTGGCAATGGCCGATTCGCGAGGCGATCCGCGAGGATCCGAACTGGTACTTCTCTCGCCTCGATGGACCGCGGGCGAGTTGGATTTCTGAAGAGCTACTTGCCGAACAAGAACGGCTCTTGCCGAAGCAAGTCTATCGCCGCCTGTGGCTCAACCAATGGTCGAGCGGTGCGGGCGACGCCTTGACCGAAACGGCGATCGAGGCCGCGGTTTCGCAACGCGGGCCCATGAGCGGCTACCGTGACGGGTTTACATTCGTCGCCGGTCTCGATTTGGGTGTGCGACGCGATCACAGCGGGCTCGTCGTCATTGGCTGCGACTTCTCGACGGGCCGCGTTCGCCTGGCCGATTGCCAAAGCTGGCGACCGGGACCGGACGGCGAGGTCGATTTGCTCGAAGTGCAGCAAGCCGTCTTGGCGGCGCATCAAAGGTTCCATTTGGTCAAGGTGTTATTCGACCCGTATCAGGCCGAGCTGATGGCGCAACAGCTACGGCGGTACGGCCTGAATATGCAACCGGTCAATTTCGTCGGCTCGAATCTGCACCGCATGGCGACGGCTATGCTCGAAGCGTTCGAGGGCCGCAAGATCGACCTGTACCCGGACAAACGGCTATTGCGCGATTTGCGACGCCTGACGATCGTCGAGAAGCGTTTCGGTTTCAAACTGGAGTCGACGCGCGACAGCGAAGGTCATGCCGATACGGCGATCGCTTTGGCGATGGCGCTGCCGCATGCGACGCGCACGGCCCTGGCGAATTACACCGGCGGCATGGCGGTTTCGCCTTACCGCCATCGCGTCCGCCCACCGCGCGAACGAATCGAGTGGGGCGTTCAACTCGACACGTCGAATCGACGTTAGTTCTTTTTTGCAAAGGAGTGAACTCTTATGACGACCGCAACCCAAGACAAACCCAAGCGTGAAGACCAAGCAACTGCCGACGTTCCGGGCCAAGAGCATCGCGGGAGAGTTGCCGAGCTTGCAGCGGCCATCGCCACGCGACGAGCGACCGAATTGGACGCCGGACACGACGTTCCCAGCGCCGAGCTTTTTGGAATGATCGAGGACTTACTGGTCGAGCTTGCCGAGCCGGAATTTTCCGAGAATTGGACGAAGCGCGATTGGCCGCTGATGGAATCCGCAGTTCGGATGGCGGCCG
>JAGQOS010000337.1 GCA_020427265.1 Planctomycetales bacterium | reverse complement strand
AGGCGGGAACGCACGAAACGGCTTGGGGCGCGTAAACCGGCGCAGGCGCCACGACCGGAGCCGCATAAACGGGCGCTGGGGCGGCATACGCAGGGGCAACATAGGCCGGTGCAACGCTTGCCACGGCGCCGCCGTGAAGCGGATTATTGTAGCGTCCGAAATACGTGCCATGGCCGACAACGCCAATCGCCGCGGCAGGGTTGACCGTCGAGAGACTCAACACACCGACCAACAACGCGACGCCGAGATTTCGTAATGTGTCAGTTTTAAGCATGGTAACCTCGTGAACAATGGATCAAGTTGCGCATCCCAGGAAGTTAGACCACGAACGAATTGCCTTCGTCAAGCAATGCGCGGGCGAGAACGACCGATTTGAAAAGAGATAGCGATTACGACAAGTTTAACGGCCGCTCGACGTTCGCTGTCAAAGCGTCGACGCCTTGGAAACGACGCCCTGCGACCGTGCTGAAACATAGCTTAAGGTTTTCCGCCGTGCCGGCCGATTTTTTGCCTCACTGCGTACGCTGGAAACGAATTTGACAGTTGCAACGCAATCATTGACGATACGGCTAGGACTGCGTCGACGATTTCTCGCTGGGAATTCGCGTCCTTGGGAATCATGTTTGCGAACCACGTAGGCTGGAAATGAAAAAAATCGTTGTTGTGTTCTCTGGTGGCATGGATTCGGCCACGCTGCTGTGGCATCTCGCGGCAGCCGGAAACGCGTTGAAGGCCGTCACGTTCAACTACGGCCAGCGCCATGTGCGCGAACTCGATGCCGCAAGTGCCTTGTGCGCCCGCCTGGGCGTGGAGCATGTCACTGTCGATCTCACGTCGATCACGCCGCTGCTTGGCGAAAACAGTTTGTCGGGGCGTAGCGTGGAAGTGCCCGAGGGACATTACGAAGAAGAGTCGATGAAGCTCACGATCGTACCGAATCGGAATATGATCATGCTTTCCATCGCCATCGGATGGGCGCTGAGCAATCAATACGAAGCGGTCGCCTATGGCGCTCACTCGGGCGACCATGCCATATATCCCGACTGCCGCCCAGAGTTTGCCGCCGCCATGGATCAGGCCGCCCGACTCTGCGATTGGCGGGAGATCGAACTGATGAGGCCGTTCGTTCACCTGGACAAAGGCGATATTGCTCGCATCGGCCATGAATTGGGTGTGCCGTTTGAACTCACGTGGACGTGCTACAAAGGCGGCGATCGGCATTGCGGCCGCTGTGGCGCCTGCCAGGAACGCCGGGAAGCGTTTGGCAAGCATGGCATTGCCGACCCGGTCGAATACGCCTAGCCTTGTTTTCGAGGTGCGCAACGTGTGATTCGTCGAGCGCTCGCATCGCGCAGCTGGTCGTGATAAAATGCGGAACTCTGCGTCAGATCTTTGACCACGATGCGTCTCAGTTTAGGTTCTCCCGATGCGACATCGCTTACGACCAGGATCTTTTGCCACACTTTTCACGCTCGCTCTTGTCAGCGCGACCATGGCTTCAACGGCGAATGCGGCCGACTCGATCGCCTTGTTCGATGGCGAGACGCTCGCGGGCTGGCATACCAACGGCGAACGAATTGGCCATGGTACGGGTGGCCAATGGACTGTGGAAGAAGGCGCGATCGTGGGCCAACAAGATCCGCCCGGTAGCGGCAACGGCGGAATTCTGTTGACCGACGCCGCCTATGCCGATTTTGAATTGTCGCTGGAACTCAAACCCGATTGGGGAATCGACAGCGGACTCTTCATTCGCAGCACCGAGCAGGGGCGCTGTTACCAGGTGCTCGTGGATTATAAGGAAGGAGGCAACGTGGGGCACATCTACGGCGAAGGCATCGGCGCGTTCAATAATCGTACGCTCGACATCTTTGGGCTCTACGATGCGGAAAAGAATCTGATTGGCCTGCGGGCCAAGTCGCGCAACGGCCAACGGCCGCTGGCCTATACAATTTCGCCCAAAGGCTGGATCTCGGCCTGGAAGATCAATCGCTGGAACGCCGCCAAAGTACGTGTCGTGGGTAACCCGCCGCACATCGCCACTTGGATCAACGGCGCGAAGGTAAGCGAATTCGACGCCAAGACGTTCGACCACCCGCAATACGACCCGCAACAAGTTGCCGAAACACTGGGCGAGCAGGGGCACATCGCATTGCAGGTGCATGGCGGCCAAGGTTGGCCCGAGGGCGCCAAGTGCCGCTGGCGGAATATTCGTATTCTTGTCCTCCCTGGTCCACCGGAAACCGGCTCGCCGCCCGATGGCGGCAATTGACCATGGCGGCCATTGGCTCTACGTTAGAGCGTTTCGTCGGCGTCACACGCTCTGCTTTGACTTCGCAGCGAAACGTAGACAGTACGCACGCGCATGCTCCTCGGATTCTCCACCGTCGATTTCGCCACACTGGCATTCTGCCTGCTCTTGCTGCTGGTGATTGGCAGCTACTTTAGTTCGCGGCAGCGTTCAACGCGAGAATTCCTACTGGCGAGCCGTTCATTCGACGCGACGCCGGCCGGGCTCAGCCTGGCCGCCACCACACTGCCGGTTTGCGGACTGCTGTTGCTACCGACGGCAGGATATTGGATCGGTTTTCGTCCGATTGTGCTCTGCATCGCCATGTGGCTTTCCGCGTTGGTCATGCTGCCATTTATCCTGCCGCTGTATAGCCGACTGGCGCCGATTTCAGTCTATGCGTATTTGGAACATCGATTCAGCCGCTCGGTGCGGAACAGCGCCTTGCTCATCTTCGTCTTGTGGCGCGTGGCTTGGTTGGGCTGCCTTCTGGCTGTCGCCAGCCATTTGCTCAGTTCCGCGCTGCACAGTCCGGGCGCAACCGTGGCCCTGGTGGCCATTGGCGGCGCGATCGTTACATTCTACGTATTCCTGGGCGGCTTGCGCGCCGTGGTTTGGACCGACGCCGCGGCGATCGGGCTCCTAGTTGCCGGGCTAGCGTTGGCGATCGTTTGCAGCGGCCCGAATGGCGACGGCCCGCAAACAAGCGTTTGGGAAGTCGCGCAGCAGTTGCACCGCGATTCGGCCCTGCAGTTAACGACCGATTCTGGGTGGCTTCAGTCGCCTTGGCTCGTGTGGCTGGCCCTGCCATCGATGATCTTGTGGGTTCTCTCGCTTCAAGTGGCAGACCAATCGACCGTGCAACGTTTGCTGGCGGCAAAGGATGAAACGAGTACGTCGCGCGCCTATATCGTCTATTGTGCGGTCGCGACGATCCTCATTCCGATGTGCTGTTACTTGGGCCTCGCGATGCTGGCATACTTCCAGCAACAGCCCGAGCGTTTACAGCCGTACTGGGTCGTAAACGCGGCAACAGACGCAACGACAGGCGAACTCTTACAGGACCCCAACACGCGAGCGCCTTACATCCGCCCGGATACCGACATCGCGCGCGACCTAGATTCTTTGCTCGCCGCCGGCGCCATTCTTAATCCCAATACGAATGAAGTGGAAACGGATGGCGATCGCTACCGTCGTTCGACCGGCGAAGTCGATGCGTCTAGCCTGGCGACAATCGACCCGATTCCAAATACGCCGTACGCCGAATATCGCATTCGTCGTGGCGAAGATCAGATATTGCCAACCTTTCTTGGCCAGATCCTTCCTGCCGGCCTTGGCGGCTTGATCTTTGGCGCGTTGCTCATTGCGGGGTTTTCCGCCTTCGATTCCGGCATTCATTCGGCCAGCACGTTGTTGTACATCGAGTTGATTGAACGATCGAACTGGGGAAGCGCATCTTTGGCTCGGTGGCGCAAGAAACAGCCGCAAGATCTCGACTCGGCCGACGAATTGTGGCTGGTCCGCCGTTTGATCATCGCCATTGGCGCCCTAACCACGCTGCTGGGCCTGATCTTCGCCGCTGCCGGCGGCGACGCCGCGTTCTTGCTGGGGCTCTCTGTCACCTGGGGCGGCCCGCTGCTCGCAGTTTTCCTGTTGGGCGTCTTCACGCGCGCATCCAACGCCACCGGGGTTCAAGTTGCATTGATCGTAGGAACTTTGGTCGCCGTAGGCTTGGCGATTTGGAATTCGCTCCGCGCACCGACGGTGCGCGACCCGTTGTTTTCGCAAGTGTGGCCGATTACGATCAACTTCCTGGCGACGTTTCTCGTGGGCTGGGTGGCGAGCCTGGCGATTGGCCAACGCAAGACCCGCGACGAGTTGCGCGGTTTGGTTTATGGACTGGGCAAACTCGGCGTCCGTCCCGAAGTCGTAGAAGAGGCCATGCCGGAAGACGCGCTGGCCGCAAATGCTCGCTGGCGATAACTCGATCGTAACCATTGCTACGAACCGCATCATGAATCCACAAGCCCGCACCATCACGTTGATTCTGTTCGCCGCCATGCTGGCGTGGGGCGGGTATCTGGCGATCGGTGCGTATCTCTACAACCACGATCCCCGGCGTGGCTTGATCGTGCTGGTGAGTTTCGCTCTTTTCCTCGGCTTTTGGGGCATCATGCTCGCGATCCGCAGCCGCAAGCAGCGGCGAGAGAAAGAGTAGGGCGCGTTTCGAAACCGTATACACAGCGTGGGTCGGCCGCGATCCAACTACCGGTCGTTCGCCGATCCGGTAAAGCCCGGTGGTTTGCCGACAGGCTCGCGGGGAGAAATCAGTTCCGACATCCGCAAGTCTTTGAAGTACGCTGTTCCCTCTTCGGTCACGAGGCCGATGCTCCGAATCGGCTCGACAATCGTCACCGGCAGCGTGCCCAGCATATGCCCATCGAAATAAGCGAGCCAATGTGTTTGGTGGCGGCCGATGCGTAATTCATGATATTCGGCGACGTCGAGGTTTCCCTTTCGCGCGGGAAACGGCAATGGTTCCGTCACGGGCAGAAACGCTTTGCTATTCCAATCCTGACGCCCGAGCACCACATCGCGTTGCGTCATGCGCAAAACATAGCGTTCGTCTTGTTGCCCCTGGCCAATGACCACTGAAAAATGCACTTCCACGGCCAGGGCGTCGCGCACATCAACGCGCATACGCAAATTGTAATTTTCCGCTTCGGCCCCATCTCCGTGCAGCGCCGGCAGAGGCCGGGAGATCACACCGGAATGCCCTGCGAGAACGACATCGCCCTGCGAATCCTTGGCAATCTTCCAATCTCCGCGCGGTTTCGACCAGCCGTCGAGACTCGCGCCGTTGAACAGCGAGGCCGTTGTGCCGCCTTGAACCAGCACGGGGCCCTGGAAATCGTTCGTGTATCCTTGGCCAAAGAATTCGTAAGGCAGCCAACTCTCGGCGAATTCCTTGAATTGGTCTTCGTCCTTGACCAGGTACAGGACGCCACCGCATACGCTCACAAAGAAAACAAACGCGACTAGTCGCCCCAACCATCCACTGCGGCGGGCCCGTTGCGGCTCGGTCGCCTCGCGCGTCGGCAATTTGTCGGTCTTTTTACGGGGTTCATCGCAAAGTGTCTCAGCCTCGGCGATCTTTTTGCGCGCAACCGCAACTTGCTTACGCGGAACGTTGATGACCTCGCGCGTCACGTTTTCCAAACCATCGATCCGAGCGATCAAATCGACATACGACTGCGGACGATCTTCCGGGTCGGCCGCCATCATCTCTTGCACGAGTTTGAGCGAGGCGTGCGAGATGCCATCGGCGATGGTCGATAGATCGCGCACCTTTCCCTTGATCTTGTTCGCGAGCACCTGGCCGGTGTTGTCGCCATCGAAGGGCGGGCGACCGGCGAACAAATGATA
>JAGQOS010000336.1 GCA_020427265.1 Planctomycetales bacterium | reverse complement strand
GAAGTAGTTCGACTAGCTGTGCGCGAAACGGCGATCGCCAACCTTATCGCGAAGCGGTGGGCGCCAGATCCGTCCGGCGGTCGATTTCTTCGGCCGCATTGAGCTGAACCTCGGCCAACTTGGCGGCCAATTCGCGTGTGTTGAGGTAGGTCGTTCGGATCTGGTTCAGGAGTGTGGCGTGCGAGCGATTCAACGCGGCAAGGTAGTCGGTTACGATTTGCAATTCTTGTTGAAAATGTTGGAGATCGTAAGTGAGCTTTTCTTTCTCGGTTGTTCGCACAGCGACATTGGCTTCAGTCTTTGTGAGTCCTTCCTGTAACCGCTTGGAATCCGTGCTGATTCTTTCCATGTCGACCTTAAGCAACGTGGAGCGCGCGGCAAGGTACATGTACTCATACTCGTAATCGCGCAATTGGCGCACATATCGTCGCTCGACGACGCGCTCCTCTTCACCCGGCTCAGCGAGGACTCCACCCACTTTGTAACCTTGGACGCGTTCCGGCGGATCCGTTGGATCGGCAATTTGACCATCTTTGACGTATTCGGGAAGACTACCAGGTGGAATCAGTTCGGCGAGGTCCTGCTCGTCGAGGCCTGCAAAGACGTCGTGTCGATCGACAGGCATCACTTCGTACAAATCCCAGTTGCCGCGGCTGGCTGTCACCTGTTCCAACCGGCGAGGCGATAGCTGCGCGAGCGGAGTCAGAGTGATTCGATCTTCGTCGACCCCCGTCACTTTGAATCCCGACATATACCGCGCGCCCTCGGCTGTTTCGCCGGATTCAAACGCGAATACCACCACTTCGTCTTCAGCGCGAATGCCATGTGGCAAAGGACTAGTAATTGTTAACGTCGCAGAACCATCGGCATTGACCGCGTCGAGTTCCGCCTCCGGCCAGAAGCGACCGCGATCAAGTGTAAAGCGATAAATCTGAGTTTCGGTTTCGCGGATGCTGCTGTTGAGTACGCGAATGCCTTCTTGCTCGAGCGCGGCGATCACCGTTTCATCGGTCTCGCTCATCGTGGCTTCGTTGATGCCCGTCTTCATCGCTTCGATCTGGCGCTCGGTCATGGCGACCTGCTCGCGAAGCTGATTGATGCGAGTTCGGTGAAAGTTATGAATTTTCACCGTGACGCCAGCCAAATACCAATAGGCGCCCGACGCAACGAAAATGAAAAACACGACGATCACATGCGCGATCTGCCAAGTCTTGCTGCTCAAGTAGGCCGCGACCAACGAAAGCAAGACAGATATCGACAGGCCGATCAGAATGCCTGATTTCAAGTCCATGGCGTTTGGTTGCGGTTACGAAGATAGGAGCATTTCGCAGCGGTCGGGCAAAATGAATGCTCGCCCAACGTGCGTCGGCAATCATCGCCAGCCTAAACCTCGATGATAAACGGGGCAAAATGGGGTGTCAACAAGGATCGGCTTGGATTGATGTGCTGCAAGTCGAGTCACCACTTGTATTTGGGGAGATTCTTAGAGGCCACGAAGCCCAGCAAATCGAAAACAACCGTTGCCGTTGTCAGAATCGTTCAAGTCCGAACCGTTTATTTCCGAACAATTCCGACATGCCCAACGCCCCACTCCACGAATCGAGCCAAATTCCACCCGATTGGGCCTCGACCTGGTTAGAGGTGGCCTGCGAACTCACTCGCTTGGCGCGGCAGGCTCAATCGCAACTTTCCGCTTGGCGCCCATCCACCGAGGTGAGCGAAATCCAGATCCTGCTGCTTTGGCGAATCGCTGGTCAAGGCGCGCACGGATTGGGACAGTCCGAGTTGGTTGAATCCGTCGGAATGTCCAAGGCCCGCATCAGCCAGCAGGTCGAGCAACTTCGCCTGGCGGGGTTGATTTCAGCCGGCCGCCCGGCAAACGACCGTCGCCGCCAACTGTGGACGTGTACACCCGATGGTTTGCGTGTAGTTCAATTCGCGAGACAACGACTGCGCGAACATCAAAGTAGCATTTGCGCCTGGCATGGCGCGATACAACACCTGGTGGAACTTGCAGGGCATCTGGACGCACCATGCGAATTGCGGGTCCACGATCCAGAGGTCCGACCATGACGCCCGCACGATATCGCTTGGCATCGACGTTGCCGATTTTTTGTCTGCCACCCCTGTTGCTTTTGGCGTGCTGTTTGGTTGGCGCCGGGTGTTCACCGACCTACTATCGCCGTCAAGCCGATGCAGAAACCTATCAATTGATCGCGGCTTCGGCCGATACGGCTTGTTTGCCTATCGAAGAAATTGGCGTTGAGCCCGATCCCCGATCTCGATTCGCCGACCCGACCTGCCCCGACTGCCCTCCCATGCCGCCCGACGATCCTGCCTCACATGCTTACATGCACGAAGTGGACGACAAGCCAGGAGATCCCTGCTGGCACGATTGTGGCGATGCGAATCACGTCGAAAACTTCGAGTGGTTGATGTACTTGCCGCGCGACGATCAGGATCGTGTCGTGCTCGACACGCACGGCGCCGTGCACATGGGCCTGCTGCACTCGCGCGACTACCAACAGCAACTCGAAGAACTCTACCTTTCCGCTCTCGACGTTACCTTTGAGCGTTTTCGCTTCGACACACAGCTCTTTGGCGGCTTTTCGACGTTCCTTACGGCCGACGGACCGCTGCGCTCCGGCGGAGAATCTTCTAGTCAGTTGGATGTATCCACGTTCCCCAGCGCCAATCGCCTGCGCGCCGAACGGATCTTTGCAACCGGAGGCGAGCTGATGGTTGGACTCGCCAACAGTTTGGTCTGGGAATTTTCCGGTACCGACACTTTGGCCACCACTACCCTGCTCGACTTCTCCTTCGTGCAACCGCTGCTGCGGGGCGCGGGGCGCGATGTCGTGATGGAAAGCCTCACACAGTCTCAGCGCAACTTGCTCGCCAACATACGACAGTTCGAGCGATTTAAACGCGGCTATTACGCCGAGATTGCCGTCGGACGCAACGCGGGTCAGGGGCCTTCGCGGTCGGGAACCGGCGGATCCGAATTTGGCGTCACAACCAGCAACTCGGCGGGAGGCCTTCTGGGGCTTTTGCAGAACCAACAGGAGATTCGTAATCAAGTGGCTAACGTGCGCGCCCTGCGCGAGAGCGTCGATCAGCTTCAAGCAGCCCACGAAGCGGGCCGTATTGACCGGTTTCAAGTCGACTTGGCCCGGCAATCGCTTTACAACGCTCAAAGTCGACTGCTTTCGATCGAAGCGGGTTACGAATCGACGTTGGATGGCTTTAAGTTTCAGTTGGGATTGCCACCCGGGTTAGACGTTGTCATCGATGACCCTTTGCTCCGACGTTTCGATCTCATCGATCCTCAGCTCAGCGAGTTGCAAGATGCGGCAAGGAATCTGATTTCGCGAGCTCGTAGCGAAACGCCGCTTTCGGATACCGAACTCGTTCAACTCGCTGCCGACATCGAAGGCCTAAACAATTCGGCACAAGAACATGTAAAGCTGGTTGTGGGCGACTTCAACCAACTGCTCGATGCGTTGCCCGAGCGACAGGCGGTTCTTAAGCGTCTGTCGCAGCGGGACGAAGTCGTACAAGAACTCGTCGATCGCGAGCCACTCGATGAAGGCGCCTTGGAAGAACGCACTCGTCTGTTGCGCGAAGATCTCGCGCGGCTCATATCGCGTTTCGATACACTCGACGAGCAGCTCGGTGAGATTCTAAGCGCCGAAGAACAGCCGCTCGATTCAGTCTTGTCGAATCGTATCGCCGAGATTGCGTCGCGATTGGCGAATCAGCTTCTTGAACTTTCGCTGATTCAGGCACAAACGCGGCTCGACAGCATCGTGCTTACGCAAGTGACGATGGAACCTGACCAGGCGTTTCGTATTGCCATAGCCAATCGCCGTGATTTAAAGAATGCACGCGCAGCGCTCGTCGACACATGGCGACAGATCCGAATTCGCGCTAACGACTTGGAGACGGATCTCGACATCGTTTTCAGTGGCGATTTGGGCAATCGTGGCGACAATCCATTTCGCCTCGACACGCGCACAGGGCGATTGCGGGCGGGACTCGAGATTGACGCACCGATCTCGCGCTTGGCCGAACGTAACGACTATCGCGAGGCGTTGATCAATTATCAGCGAGCTCGGCGGCGCTACATGGCTTCGGTCGATCGTATCGAGCAGTCATTGCGTTTGAATCTCAGAAATTTGCGACTGAATGAACTAAATTTCGAACTGCGGCGCGCTGCCGTCCGCGTGGCGATTTCTCAGGTGCTGCTGACCAACCTTCGCCTGAGCCGGCCGCCAAAACCCGGTGAGACCTCGGAATTCGGCAATACGACGGCTCGCGACCTCGTGCAAGCCCTTAGCGATCTGCTGAGCGTTCAAAACGACTTCATCGGAATTTGGGTGAACTACGAAGTTCAACGCGTGAACCTGGATCTCGATTTGGGAACGATGCAACTTGATCAAAGGGGAATTTGGCTTGACCCGGGTAACGCAATCGGATCGGGCGCAGCAGAAGAGCCGGCATGCTCAACGCGGCCGCTGGAACGGTCGTTCATTGAGATAGGCGGTCCGGAAAGATGATGTGCCTTATCGCTCAACCTCATACAAGTACACGATGGCGCGATGCGAGATCTGCTGGCAATCATATGGCCGATAGTGACCGCTGCAAGTGCCTTTCACAGAATGGGTTACGCGTTTTTTTGCGTAGCGGGGCCGGCAACCAGGTAGATGGCGGACGCCGAACCCAACACAGGCGAGCTAAGTTGCGGTTGCTCCATAAGTTAGGATGGGTAAGATGAAATGTTCGCGCTGAATTGTAGATGCGACGTCAGGCGTTCAATCGAGAGGAAGGAGCGCACGACTTCAGGATCGCCCTGAAACGTGCGACGATCTGCAGTACGACTTTGCCTCTCCGCACTTTTGCTCGCCCAGTTAACGCCCGCCCATACCGACGATCTTGCTAGGTTGCCATGCATAGTCCCGTTGTTGTTTTAGGAGGTGGTCCCGGCGGCTATGCCGCCGCATTCATGGCGGCGGATCTGGGGCTCGACGTTACGCTCGTCGAGGCGGATCGCCGTTTGGGCGGCACCTGCCTGTTGCGCGGTTGTATCCCGTCGAAGGCCTTGCTGCACGTAGCGCGGGTTGTAGCCGAAACGCGTGAAATGGGCGAATGGGGACTTGAATTCGGGGCTCCCAAACTGGATCTCGACCGGATGCGCGCACGCAAGGATCAAGTCATCGGCACGCTCACGAAGGGTCTGGGCGAGCTGGCCAAGAGAAGGAACGTTCGCGTTATCAACGCGCGTGGAATCTTTGTCGATTCACAAACACTTGAACTTGAGAACACCGGAGAAGAGCCGCTTGAAAGCCAGCGTTTGACATTTGAGCATTGCATTCTGGCGACTGGCTCGCGTCCCGCCGTTCCGAAGGCATTCGATATTCCCACCGATCGCGTGATGGATTCGACCGGCGCACTGAAGCTGATCGATATCCCTCAAACTCTATTGGTTGTGGGCGGCGGTTACATTGGATTGGAAATGGGAACCGTCTATGCTGCGCTCGGATCGAAAGTGACCGTCGTCGAATTAACCGACGGCTTGCTACCTGGCGCAGATCGCGATCTGGTCAAGCCGCTCGCCAAGAACTTTGCCAGCAAGAATACGTTCGGCGGAGGGATCCAGTTGAACACAAAGGTCACCGGCCTAAGGGATGCGGGAGATCATGTCGACGTTGATC